>NZ_CAKUAL010000031.1 GCF_934636505.1 uncultured Ellagibacter sp. | reverse complement strand
TATTCGGAGTAATCGTCCTCGTAGTCGCCGTAGTCATCGTAGTCGTCGTAACGGTCGTTCGAGCGACCGCGCACGGCACCGCCGCCGAAACCGAGTTTCGATTTGAGTTCGTCCAACATGTCTTAACTCCGTTTCCTTTCTTCCTGGCAGCTCCAGTTGTGGGTTGTCGTGCATCGTTTACAAGCCGCGTTGCGTGCCGGAAACGCACGTCAGGGTGGAAGGAGGCGACCCTAGAATGCGTCGCTGAAAATCGCCCGTCCGATGCGAACTATGGTAGCGCCCGCACGAACCGCCTCTCGCCAATCTTCGCTCATGCCCATAGAAAGTTCATCGAACGCCTCGGCGCTTGGCGCGGGGAGGGAGGCGCGAACCTTCTCCGCAAGCTTCGCCAAACCCTCGAAGCAGCGGCTTGCGATTTCCAAGTCGCCTTGCGGGGCCATCGTCATGAACCCGCGCACGCGCACGTTGGGAAGCGTCTCGCACACATCGACGAGAGCCTCTGCCTCATCGGGCGAAACACCGCTTTTGCTTTCCTCGCCCGAGACGTTCACTTCGATGAGGATGTCCTGTACGATGCCCTTCTCGCGGGCGACTTCATCGATCTTGCGCGCATGCTTCTCCTGATAGACGGAGTGGATAAGCGATGCGGAGTCAACGATATCGCGGATGCGCCGCGACTGGATGTTGCCGATGAAGTGCCAGCGGGCATCGGGGAACGCCTGCGACTTGGGAACGATCTGGTCGGGGCGGTTCTCGCCGAAGTCTCGCGCACCTGCAGCGTACGCCTCCCCCACGCCCTCGACGCCGACCGTCTTGGAGACCGCGACGAGTCGCACCTCTTTCGGGTCCCTGCCCGCAAGGGCGCACTCCTGCGCGAGTTCCTCTTCGACCTTTTCATAACGCTCGGCTATTCCCATTGTCATAAACTCCTTACCTTGAACGGAAAGCAAGTGCACCATGGCGACCGCATACGCCGCCCGACGCACGATACGAGAAGAACCTGTCGGGCTCGCACTTCGTGCAGGCGTGCGCAGACGCAATCCGCTCGCGCGAAAGACCCGCCGATTCGAAGTCGAGGATGAGCGCCTGCTCCAAGTCGACATGGCGCGCATCGGGCACGCAGCCTGGCCCGATCTCGCTTGCGAAGCGCTGCGCCACATCGGGCCCCGTCTCGAAGCACGATGCGCAGATATGCGGTCCGATATAGGCGTTGAACTCGGAAGGAGCCGGAGCATCATGACCGAGCTCGCGCGCATCGAGAGCGGCAAGGCGTTTGCAAGCTGAAGAGGCGATACGCGCCACAGCTCCACGCCAGCCCGCGTGAACCACCGCCACACGCCCCGTCGGCGATACGATGATCACGGGAACGCAATCGGCGAAGCAGAGGAGCGCAGCAACGCGAGGGCAGGAAACAATGAGCCCATCGGCACCCGCGTCCGCGGCATTTTGGATGCCACGCAGCGCTTCGGGGTCGGACGTCACGATGTTCACCAGGTCGGTTCCGTGTACCTGGTTGGGCACGACGAGCGGCATATCGGGCTCGCCGAGTGCGCAAAGGAGCGCACGTCGGTTCCCGAGGACGACGTCACGGTCGTCACCAACATGAGTTCCCAAGTTAAGGCTTGCGTAATCGCCCTCGCTTGCCCCTCCCGCACGGCCTGTGAAGGCAATACGAACCGACGACGCGCCATACAACGCGTCGTCGGTGAAAAGCGGAATCGAATCGATTGTTCGGGCAGCGAGGCGCGGCAACGGCAGGCTTGATGCCACCATGGCCGATTACCTCCTTAGCGCTGACGCCTCAAGAAATCAGGAATGTAATCCTCGTCGGCGAAGCGGCCTGCGCTCGGTGTGGTCGAGAAAGTAACCGGAGCGCTGCTCGGCGCCGGGGTCGAATCCGTCGACGCGAACAGATCCTTGCGCGAGAAGTCGAGCGAAGACTGCTGCGGGGCGTTCATCTTGAAGCCGGTGGCGATGACGGTGATGCGAACCTGATCGCCCATCGACTCGTCGATAATCTGGCCGTAGATGATGTTCGCATTCTCGTCGGCGCATGCCTCGACGGTGCGCGCGGCCTCGTCGACCTCGGTCAGCGTGAGGTCGGGACCGCCAGCGATGGAGAACAGCACGCGGGAAGCGCCCGCGATGGATGCCTCGAGCAGGTTGGAGTTGGTCGCCTGCTGCGCCGCGTCGAGCGCACGGTTCTCGCCCGTCGCGATGCCGATGCCCATCATCGCCGTACCCGCGTCCTTCATGACCGTTCGGATGTCCGCGAAGTCGAGGTTGATGAGGCCCGGGATGGTGATGAGGTCGGTGACGCCCTGGATGCCCTGGCGCAGGGTATCGTCGGCGATGCGGAACGCATCGAGCATGCTCGTCTTCTTGTCGACGATTTCAAGCAGTCGGTCGTTCGGAATGACGATGAGCGTATCGACTTTCTGAGAGAGCAAGTCGATACCCTGATCGGCCTGGTTGCGACGAAGGCGCCCCTCGAAGGAGAAGGGCTTCGTCACGATGCCGACGGTCAGCGCGCCGATTTCCTCGCGCGCGATTTCTGCGATGATGGGAGCGGCGCCCGTACCCGTGCCGCCGCCTTCGCCAGCAGTGACGAAGACCATGTCGGCCTCGGCGAGTGCCTCGCGAATTTCTGCACGCGACTCCTCGGCTGCCTGGCACCCCACTTCGGGGTTCGCGCCCGCACCGAGCCCGCGCGTGAGCTCGTCGCCGATGTGGATCGTCTTATCGGCGTCCGACATGAGCAAAGCCTGGCGGTCGGTGTTGACGGCGATGAACTCGACGCCCTTCACGCCCGCTTCAACCATGCGGTTCACGGCATTGGTACCGCCGCCGCCTACGCCGACGACCTTGATGACCGCCAAATGCTCGGAACCTATTGTGTTTGGCATTGTATCCTCCACACCTGCTGCGATTAAAATGCTGCGTTTCCCACTGTGGGTGCAGTTTTACCTGCGTTATTGTACACGATGATACCTCGATTGCAAATTGCACGGGTCGAGGCCTTCGGCCGAGTCCATGAAAGTGCCACTATTGGGCTGCTTTACAAGGACCGCCACGTCGGGCGATCGACCACGCGCACGTTGATGTAGGCGACCTTGCCCGGGTTGTCGTTGAGAATCTGCAGGCACACGCGCTCTTTCTCGCGAATGTTCTGGGCAGGTCCGAACGCAATCTCCACGCCGCTTTCGAGCGTGAGCTTCGTCGATTCCGCATCGGTCGCGGACACGGACTTCACCTGATTGGCAAGATCGGTCGTCATACCGGAGACGATCGCAAGCGCGTTGTTCACGTTCTCGTCGGTGCACTTCGTCCCGGTTTCCGCCGAGGTTCCATAGGGCACGTCGGTGATATGGAGCGCGTTTTGCGCGTCGTCGTAAATGCGCTGGTTGAGCGATTGGCCGAGCTGAGTGTCCTGGTCTGGAATAGCCATAAGCCACATCCCGTCCGAGGAGATCGCCCAGGGCTGGGTCGACTTCGCATCCGATGTGGGAACCTCAACGACCGCGGCCACTGTGCGCTCGGTCACGACGATCT
The DNA here is from genome assembly GCF_934636505.1 of uncultured Ellagibacter sp. GTDB lineage: Bacteria > Actinomycetota > Coriobacteriia > Coriobacteriales > Eggerthellaceae > Ellagibacter. Next base: position 20,394 of record NZ_CAKUAL010000031.1, on the reverse strand, counting down.
GGAGCGTATGGGGGAAGATACGGTTGCACGAGACGCTTTTCACCCACGCATCGCGCAGAAGGCTGTCTTCTATCGCCTTCGTATCGACGCGCAGAAGCGTCTCACCCTCGGGCACCGACACGAGCGCCTGCAGATCGGACTGGGTGAGGTGCTCGACGCCTTCGACTTTGACCTCGTCAATCGAGAAGACGCTCGAGAAGTACAGGACCGCGGCGCATGCGAGGAGGACCGCGATCGCCCCGAGGACGATTCCAAGCTTCACAAGATGGCGATGGTAGCTTGCGCGCACGCGCTCGGCGCGGCTTGCGCGCTCAATGTCGCCCACGCTTCGGGAGCGATAGCGCACCGAACCGCCCTCAACCGCACGCCCACCTTGGACGGAGCGCGGCATGCCCGAGCCCGGCGTGCGCGACGACTGTGGACGCGCAGAAGACCGCGGGCGCGGGGCCGGTGCGTTTTGGGGACGCCTATTCGAAGCCGAGGAGCTTGACTTCCGGCTTGAGCGCAACGCCATAAGCTTCCATTACCTTCCCCTGGACAAGTTCGATCAACGACAACACATCGCGGGCCGTCGCATTCCCCGTGTTCACAATGAAGTTCGCATGGACATCGGAGATGCGCGCGCCGCCGACGGCACTACCTTTGAGCCCCGCACGCTCGATCAAGTCGCCTGCCGACGCACCTTCGGGGTTCTTGAAAACGCTTCCGCATGAGGGCTGACGCAGTGGCTGGGTCGCCTTGCGGCGCTTGAGCGAGGCCTCCATCTTCCCCCTGATGTAGAAGGGGTCGGCAGGCTCCATGTTGAGCTCGCACTCGACCAGTATCTCGTCGGAGGGAAACGACGAGCAGCGATATCCCCACTCGATCTCGCTGCCGTGGCGGCGCACAAGGCCCCCCTCGGCCGAGAACGAGGTGACGCTCTCCACGCGCGCACCGAGCCATTCGTCTCGAGAGCCGGCATTCATGCGCAAGGCCCCACCGACAGACCCCGGCGTGCCCACTGCGAACTCGAGCCCCGCGAGCGAGCGGCGGAAAGCCTCCTGCACAGCGGCGGAAAGCGGCACGCCGGCACCAAGCATGAGACGCGATTTCTCCTCATCGTAGCGCATGCTGCGGAAGTCGCGCCCAAGCACGATGACCGCCGCGTCTACGCCCTCGTCGGCGACAAGCAGGTTCGAGCCTCGACCGACAATGTACCATTTCTCGTCCATGGCTTTGCACGCCTCGAGCACGCGCGCGAGCGCACCCACCGAGTGGACGCGGGCGAAATAGCGGGCCGGCCCACCGATGCGGTAAGTGGTATGACGAGACATAGGCTCGAATGGGTTGATTTCCCCGTCGAAGCGCTCGTCGACGAGCAGCGCCTCGAGCGGCGAGGCGTGACGTGCGACCATGAGTTACTCCCCCGCACCAGCGTCCGCCGCGCCGAGCGCTTCGACAAGCTGCGGGCCGATCGCCGTGACGTCGCCCGCGCCCATCGTGATGACCAAATCACCCGGCTTTGCAAGGGCGGCCATATGGGGCACGACATCGAGGCGGCGCGGAACATAGCTTGCCGCAGGATGCCCGCTATGGTCGAGCACGACGTTCAAGAAGGTCTTGCCCGACACGCCGGGGACCGGCGCCTCGCCGGCAGGGTAGACGTCCATGAACGTCACCGTGTCTGCATCGTCGAACGCTGCGCCGAACTCGTCGTGGAGCACCTCGGTGAACAGCGGCGCGCGCGAGTAGCGGTGCGGCTGGAACAGAACGTGAACGCGGCTGAAGTCGAGCGTCTTCGCCGCGGCGATGGTTGCCGCGATCTCGGTAGGATGATGGGCGTAATCGTCTACCACCGTGACGCCCTGCGCCTTCCCCACCAAGTCGAAGCGACGACGGACGCCCGCGAAATCGGCGAGCACGCAGGCCGCCTTCTGCACGTCAAGCCCGAGCGCCCAGATGAGCGTGAGCACTGCTGCGGCGTTAAGCACGTTGTGCACACCGGGGTTCTGCTTGACCTTGCCTTCGACCTGCGTACCGTCGGGAAGCTCGAGCGTGAAGGAAGAACCCACGCCATGCGGGCCGTAAGATACGACGCGCGCGTCGCATTCCTCCCCCAGACCGTACGTGATCGCGCGGGGGTGCACCTCGCGCGCCGCACAGACGAGCGCTTCCTCCTCGCCGCACACGACGACGGGGCCGTCCTCGGGGACGGAAGCCATGAACTGCTTGAACTTCTCGAAGATCTCGCCGAGGTCCTTGTAGTGGTCAAGATGGTCGGCCTCAATATTGGTGACGATGACGCCCGCGGGAGAGAGGAACGTGAACGACTTGTCGGACTCGTCGGCTTCGACCACGTAGTATTTTCCCGTGCCGGAATGCGCGTTGGTCCCGTAGGAGCGGACGATGCCGCCGATGAGGAACGTCGGGTCGAGGCCCATGCCGTCAAGCGTGCTCGCGAGCATGGAGGACGTGGTGGTCTTGCCATGCGTGCCCGCCACCGCGAGCGTGTCGAGCCGCTCGCCCAAGCGCGCGAGCATCTGGGCACGGTGGATGACGTTGAGGTTGCGGCGGCGCGCTTCTTCGAGCTCGGGGTTGTTGTCGAGAATCGCCGTCGAGATGACGACAGTGACGTCGTCACCTTCGGGCACGTTCTCCGCCGCCTGGCCGATGGCCACGGGGACGCCGTAGCTTTTCAGCTGCTTGGTGTAGCGGCTCTCCTTGATGTCGGAGCCGGTGACGACCATGCCCTGGTCATGCGCCACATGCGCGATACCGCTCATGCCCACGCCGCCGACGCCGATGAAATGCAAACGTTCAGTGCTCATAGTGATCGATCCCACCCGTTGGTTTCCCGTTATTCCAAAGAGCCTATTGTAGTCCATGGTCAGCCGAAGACGCGGCGCCCATCACAACATCAGCCAATTTCGCCGCCGCATCGGCAGTCTTCTGCTCACGAGCGGCCGCGGTCATACCCGCGCGCAAATCCGCGTCGTCGATAAGCGAGAACACAAGCTGCGCAAACTTGTCTGAGCCCACCTCAGCGTCGGGAATCATCTCCGCGCACCCCGCCGCAACGTAGGCACGGGCGTTCGTGGTCTGATGATCGGCTGTCGCATGGGGGTACGGCACGAGCAGCGCCGGGATGGCGCGCGCCGAGATCTCGGCCAGGGAAGTCGCACCTGCGCGCGACACGATAGCGTCGGTCGCGGCGAGCGTCTCGCCCATGCGGTCCTGATACCCCATGACGTGCCAGCGCTTCGCCTCTTCCTCGGTGAGCGCGAGCTCGGCGGTCGTGCGATCGAGCTCTTTAGGGCCCGTGATATGCACGACATGCAGGTTCTCCCGCGAGAGCAGTTCGGACTTGAGCGCCGCGATTCCCTCGTTGAGCTGGCGCGCGCCCAGGCTTCCGCCGAAAACGAGCAGCATAAGCGCGTCATCAGGTATCCCGAGCATCCGGCGGCCTTCCTCGCGCGTTGCGAGAAGCACCTTCTTGCGCACCGGGTTGCCTGTCACGTGCACCTGAGTGGCAGTCGGAATGGCAACGCCCTCCTTCGCACACTCGTAAGTCAAACACACCGCACGTGCCTTCTTGGAAAGCTCCTTGTTCGCAAGGCCCATGACGGAGTTCTGCTCATGGACGACCACGGGGATGCCCATCTGCTCGGCCGCACGGGCGACCGGAATAGAGACATACCCGCCGAAGCCAACGACCGCGCTCGGCTTGATCTCGGAGAACCAGCGCTTGGCTTCCTTCGTCGAGTGAGAGATAAGCTTGAGCGCCTTCACGAGCGAGAGGGGGTGTTTGCGGTTGAAACCGGATGCCTCGAAGGGCTGAAACGCGATGCCCGCTTCGGGCACAAGGCGCGACTCGACCCCGCGCGGCGTGCCGGCGAAACGCACCTCCACCCCCCGCTCTTCAAGCACCTCGGCGAGCGCAAGCGCAGGATTGATATGACCAGCGGTTCCCCCACCCGACAATACGACGAGCATACGACTACCTCCTTCGAGAAGACGACCGCCCTGCAGCCGTCTGAGATTCCGTGCGATTCGATGCGGCCCTCTGCGCACGGCCGCCATCGTAGGACCGGTCCCTCGTGGACCTGCGAGCCCCCGAGCGGGCAGCATCCCGCGGGCTATCGCCTACACCGTCTTCCTCGCGCCTGACAACGCGCAGGCTCGAGCGGCGGCGATCGAACTCGTCGGAGGAAGCCGCATCACGCGATACGGACAGGATAAGCCCCACCATGATGAGCGATGCCAAGATGGATGAGCCTCCCGACGAGATGAACGGCAGGGGCTTACCCGTCGTGGGGAACACGCCAATAGCGCACGCGATGTTCAAGAACGCCTGGAAAACGAGGGCGATTGTGAGCCCGCCCGCAATCATCATGGAGAAATCGTCGCGAGCCGATCGGGCAATGAGCGTGCCGGTGTAGAGGACGCCCAGAAAGAGGGCGATGACGGCAAGGCAGCCGACCATGCCGAGCTCTTCGCCGATGACCGCAAACACGAAGTCGCTATCGCTTGCGAAGAGATACTGGTACTTCTCATGCCCATTACCAAGGCCGACGCCGAAGATGCCGCCTTCGGAAAACGCGAAATACGAATGCATGATGTTGTAGCCGCTACCATAACCGCCCTGGCCGTCGTCCCAAGGATTGAGAAAGGACCAGCGGTCAGCACGATAGCCCGTGCCGAACATGGCGATAAGACCGAAAACGACGATTACGACAAGAATGATGGCGATAGCGCCGATCGGAAGCTCGCCGTACCACAGCACCGCAAGTACCGCAACGATGCAAATCATCGTGGTGCCCAGGTCGGACTGCGTTTTGTAGATGACCAAAAGAGGCACAAGCACGAGCAGGAAGAACCCTGCAAAGCAACGTCTCCCGCTGATCTCGCCCGAAACGAAATCGGTGTAGATGCGCGCGGAGACCAAGACGAACACGATCTTCGCGAACTCGGAGACCTGGATCGTCACAGGACCGAGGCGCAGCCAGCGCTTAGCGCCGTAGTTGTCGACGCCGACGAGAGCCGTCAGCAAGATAACGACGACGAGCAACGCTAATGCCGCCCAAAGCCACTTAGTTCTCCATATCGACACCGGAATGAAGCGGTAAATCGCGAACGCGATAAGCGCACCGAAAACGGCATACATCACCTGGTCGGTCAGGCTTTTGAGCGCATCGACCCCGTTGTTGATGTTCGAGATCGATCCCGCCGAGTACACCATCACGAACCCGATGAGCACGAGCGCGAGCACGCAGAGCAGAAAGCCGATGCGCGGACCGTGTATCGATGCGGGGACGGCGTTGCGGGAACGCTGGGTTCTGGGCATGCGAAACCACCCCGCTATGCCTCTGCCGAGCGGACGGCGACAAGTTCCTTGAAGACATCGCCGCGCTGCTCGTAGCAGGTAAACTCGTCGAAAGAGGAGCATGCGGGGGAAAGCAAGAGCACGTCTCCCGGCTCAGCTGCCGCAAGGCCCGCGTCGAGCGCATCTTCCATATGATTCGCCGCAATGACGGCAAGCGTGCCGCCCTCGCCCGGGCACTCGCCGCCGAGTGCCGCAAGAAAGCGATCGCGCGCCTCGCCGAAGATCACGACGGCCTTGGCGTGCTTATGGGCGGCGTCAACGAGCGGAGCGAGGTCCGTTCCCTTGTCGTGTCCGCCAAGCAGCACGATCGGACGCGTAGAGCCGAAGGCCGAGAAGGCCTTGAGCGTCGCGTCGACGTTGGTTGCCTTGGAATCGTTGTAGCAGGCCACACCGGCAATGCTACCGCAGGGCTCGATGCGATGCTCGAGCGGCGCGAAGGAGCGAAGCGATTGGGCGACGAGCGCGTCGTCAATACCGAGCGCGATCGCGCAAGATGCCGCGACAAGAGCGTTCTCCGTGTTGTGAGCGCCCTTGATTTGCAGGTCGGATGCAGCGCACAGCCGATGCTCCACACCCCGAAACGCAACCGTGAGCACGCCGTCAGCTGAGACGAACGCGGCGTTCTCTGATCCGCAGCGGGCGCGCATGTCACCAGCGATCCCGTCTTTGGTGCCGACGGGGACATAGTCGAAGCCGCGCTCGTCAGGCGTCATGGTGCGTAGCTCGCGGATACGCGCGCGAACCGCGTCGTCGGTCGCGCAGAGGACAGCGGTGGAGTTCGGAGCTTGCGAGAGGTTTGCTATCACCTTCCACTTCGCCGAAGCATAAGCGTCAAGCGTCCCATGCCACTCGATGTGGTCGGGGGTGATGTTCAAGAGCACCGCAACGTTCGGGGCGAAGCGCGAAGTCGACTCGAGCTGGAATGACGACACCTCTGCCACATACACGTCCGTTTCTCCCGCAGCAACGCGGGCAATACAGGCATCGCCGATGTTACCGACAGCGTGCGCCGCAAGACCTGCGTCTTCGAGCAGATGGGCAGCAATTGACGTGGTCGTGGTCTTGCCGTTCGTGCCCGTAATGGCGACCCACGTGCTCGATTCGTCGGATTCGCGCCACGCGAACTCGACCTCGCTCACCAACTCGGCGCTCGCCGCCTTCGCGGACTGGAAGAATTCAGAAATCTCGGGAATGCCGGGGCTCGCGATGCATAAATCGAACGAGCCGCCGACAGCCTGCGCAAGAGGGGCCACGGCGTCGTTTCCGAACTCGACCGCGGCACCCGCAGCCTTCGCCCGCTTGGCGTCGGCATGAGCCGCCGGAGTATCGCCGCCCGCTGCCACGGCAAGCGCGTCCACGCGCGTGCCCAAAAGCGGCAGCAGGTAATCAAGTGCTGCATGCCCGCTTTTGCCCAGTCCCAAAACAAGGACGCGCCCCAGATGCTCGGGCGCGTATTTCTTACCTTCGATCAGCATGGACGTTCCTTCCGAGAAAACCTGCATGCGCTACGCCACGGCCACAAGGGACTCGGCGAAGTAGATCGAGAAGCCGATTGCCGCCAAAACTCCCGAAACGATCCAGAAGCGCACGACGACCTTCGTCTCGCTCCACCCCTTCTTCTCGAAATGGTGGTGCAAAGGCGCCATGAGGAAGATGCGCTTGTGCGTCTTCTTATAGTAGAACACCTGGATCATGACGGAGAGCGCCTCGGCGACGAACAGGCCGCCGATGATGATCGACACGAACTCGGTCTTGGTGAGGACGGCCAAGCATCCGAGCGCCATGCCAAGCGCAAGCGAGCCGGTGTCGCCCATGAAGATGTCGGCCGGATAGGAGTTGAACCACAAAAACCCGATGCATGCGCCGGCAAGCGCACCGGCCACGATGGCGGAGTCGAGCGCGTCGGTACGGTAGGCAATCGCAGCCATGACGATCATAACGATCATGACCGTGCCCGCGGCCAAACCGTCAAGACCGTCGGTCAAGTTCACGGCGTTGCACATGCCTACGAGTAGGATGTTCACAAAGATAAGGTAGAGCCACGGGATGGAGAAGTCCCCGATCTGCGTGGTCAGGATGCCGAAGTCGAGGTCCACGACAAACGGGATGTCAACGGTGGGCTCGATGCCGAGGAAGTTCACCGCGACAAGGCAGAACGCCGTTGCGATGATGAACTGCCCGATAAGCTTCGCCTTCGGGGTAAGCCCGAGCGAGCGTTCCTTCACGACCTTCTCGCCGTCGTCGGCAAGACCGAGGGCGCCGGCAAGCACCGTCGCGATGACGAGGGCGAACGTCTCGGGCGAGGGCATGCCGATGAGCAACACGGTAGCCACAACTGCGATCAGCATGATAAGTCCGCCCATCGTCGGCGTACCCTGCTTCACGAGGTGGCTTTCGGGGCCGTCCGCGCGAACCTGCTGGCCGATGTGCGACGAGCGAAGCGCGCGAATAAACGCAGGCATGAGCGCCATCGTGATCACAATGGAAAGCACGACGGCGAGGAACACGACGAACGTGGGATATTGCGAGAATATGCTGAACATCAGTCGACCAATCCTTCAACGACCCTCTCGAGACCAACGGAATGCGACGCCTTCACGAGCACCGCGTCCCCTGGCCCGACGAGCCCCTTCACAACTTCAAGCGCACCCGCTGCGTCAGCGGTGCGGAAAACACGATCTTCGGGCATGCCGCCCTCTTCGGCGGCCTCGGCGATAAGGGATCCCAAATCACCCACGCTCACGAGCCGATCGATGCCGAGCGCTGCCGCAAGAGCACCCATCTCGCGATGGCCCGCAGGACCGAAATCCCCCAGCTCGCCCATGTCCCCGAGGACGGCGATGCGGGAACCCGCGACGCGCATCGCGGCGAAAGTATTGAGCGCCGCGCGCATGGAATCGGGGTTCGCGTTATACGCATCGTTCACAACCGTGAAGCCCCCGCGCGCCACGAGCATCTCCTGACGCCCCGACTCGGGCTTGGCAGCGCCGAGCGCCTCGACGATTACCTCGAGGGAAAGCCCCGCAGCGAGGCCCACCGCCGCCGCCGCGCACGCGTTGTGGACGTTGTGCAGGCCGGAGAGCGCAAGCGAGCAGGTAGCGCTCTCGCATCCCGCATCGCCCGAGAACCCGCGCGCGAAAAGGGTAAACGAGGCACGGCCCGCATCGTCGAGCGAGATATGAGTCGCCCAAACCGCACGCCCCGCGCGCCAGCCGCAAGCCGCATCCTCGCAATAGTTTCCCGATCCGTCGAAGCACACTGCGCTTACTCCGCGCTCGGCTCCCCGAGCGTTGTCCCACACGAAGTCCGACATATCGTCGGCACCGTTCAGGAAAGCGATGCCGCCTTCGGGAAGCGCGGCGATGAGCTCGGATTTGGCGCGCGCGATATTCTCACGGCTGCCAAGCAGCTCGATGTGGCTTTCGCCGACTTGCGTGACGATTCCCCACTCGGGGCGCACGAATGAGCACAGCGACTCGATTTGCCCGAGTCCGCGCATGCCCATCTCGACCACGACGTTGCGGGTATCGGCATCGGCGGCGAGCAGCGTGTTCGGCACGCCGAGTTCGTTGTTCTGGTTGCCGCGCGTAGCCGTGACGCTTCCCGCGCAGGCGAGCACGTCGCGCACGAGGTTTTTGGTGGTCGTCTTGCCGTTCGAGCCGGTCAGGCCCACGACGCGGCCGCGCAAACGCCCGCGCCACGCTCGGGCGAGGTCGGTGATGGCCTCCTGCGCGTCATCCACAAGCAGAATCGCCGCCCCGAGTTCTTGCACGCGGGCGACCATCTCATCGGGAAGCGCCCGCGTGACGAGCACGCAGTGCGCGCCTGCGGAAACGGCGGCGAGAACAAAGTCGTGTCCGTCGACTCGCTCACCTGCGAGCGCGACGTAGAGCGAGCCCTCGCCCGCTGTGCGGGAATCCCACGTGACGGACGCAATCTGAGCATCCGGGTTCGGAGCCGCGACAATGCGCGCAGAGACCGCCTCTGCGATTTCGGTTACGGAAAGTTGCAAGCTAGTTCGCCTCCGCTGCAGCGCCGGCAAAACGGCGCTCAAGTTCCTCGCGCGCAACGACGCGGTCGTCGAAGGACAAGACCTCGTCGCCTACGAGCTGGTAATCCTCATGCCCCTTGCCAGCGATGAGAACCGACGTGTTCGCGTCGGCAAGCTCGATTGCGCGGCGAATCGCGCTGCGGCGATCGGGCACGACTTCGTACTTGTCCTGGGAATCGCCCATGCCGGCAACGATGTCGGCGATGATGGCGTCGGGGTTCTCGTGGCGCGGGTTGTCGCTCGTGACGATGGCGTAGTCCGCAGCGAGGGCCTTCCTACCCATGAGCGGGCGCTTCCCCGCATCGCGGTTGCCGCCGCAGCCGAAGACGACGATCGTGCGGCCGTGGCCGAGCGCCATGATGGAGCCGAGCGCCTTCTCAAGCGCATCGGGGGTGTGCGCGTAGTCGACATACACCGACACGCCGCCGTCATGGGGCGTGCGCACGCGCTCGAGGCGGCCGGGAACGGGAGTAGCGTCCTCCAGCGATTTCGCGATATCGGCCGCAGGGATGCCCAGCATGAGACCGACGCCGAACGCCGTCATGATGTTGGAAACGTTGAAGCGCCCGACAAGCGGGTAGGAGAACGCGATTTCCTCGCCGCGAACGGACAGCACGACGTCGGTTCTTGCCACGCCGTAATCGACCTTCACGGGGTGGATAGCCGCCGACTCGTCAAAGCCGGTCGTCACCACCATGTCGCCCGCCTTCATGCAACGGCGGTTAAGCTCGGCGCCCCATTTGTCGTCGATGCAGATGACGCGGCGAGCTGGATAATCGTGAGAGAAGAGCAGGGCCTTCGCCTCGAAGTACGCCTCGAACGTGTGGTGGTAGTCGAGGTGATCCTGCGTCAGGTTGGTGAACGCCGTCACCGAGAAACGCGTGTCCCACGTGCGGCACAGATCGAGCGCATGGGAGCTGACCTCCATGGCGACGCAATCACATTTCGCATCGCGCATGCGCGCAAACAGGTGCTGTAAGTCGCTCGACTCGGGAGTGGTGTGCTCGGACTTCTCGTGCACGTCGCCGATGGTTGTTCCGACGGTGCCGATGACGCCCGTCTTCTTCCCCGCCATGCGCGCGATGTGCTCGACGAGGTAGGTCGTGGTGGTCTTGCCGTTGGTCCCCGTGACGCCGACAAGCGAGAAGGCTCGCGAGGGGTTGTCGTAGAACTGCGCGGCGGCATAAGCGAGCGCCTTGCGCGAGTCGGCGACGACGACCTCGGTCACGTCGGTCGCATCGGCCAGGTAGAGCTTGCGCTCCACGATGAGCACCTTCGCACCGCAGTCGATTGCGTCCTGCGCGAAGGAGTGACCGTCAACGGCGAGGCCCACGATGCAGAAGAACGCATCGCCGGGCTGCACGCGATCGGAGCGATAGGCGATGCCCGAAACCTCTTCAGATGGATTGCCGAGAATGGTGCAATTGAAGCCTTCGAATAAATCCGCACACGTTTTGGCCATGTTGTCTACCTCACTCCGGCTGAATCTTGTATCGATCGATGGCAAAGGCCATTATATCCTTAAAAACATTCGACACGTTTCCTTGGCTTGGGACCTCGTTGAGTCCCACAAAACAAACTAATTGGCTCGACGAGTCGGGCAAAAATCCCTCGAAACACAGGTTGTAGACCCCTTGACGGTACACGCCGCCCTCCGCGATTTCCGCAGTCGAGGTCTTGCCCGCCACCGAGTAGCCCTCTATCTGGGCATTCTTGCCCGTACCATCGGTGACCACCGTTTTCAGCATGTCGGTGATGGTCGGGATGGCAGCCTTGTTCTCAATCACGTCCTCGGTATCGTAGGTAGGCACCTCGCCTGTCTGCGGCTTGCTCACCAAGAAGTGAGGCGTCACCTCGACCCCGTCGTTGGCAAGCGCCCCGTAGAAGCGCACGAGCTGGAGCGGCGTCACCGCGACGCCCTGCCCGAAGCTCACGTTCCACCCTGTGATCGTGGCCCAGTTCTCGAGCGGCTGAAGCGTGCCCGAAGCCTCGCCCGGGTAGTCGACGCCCGTCTTCTCGCAGAGGTTGTACTTCTGGATATGCTCGTAGAGCTTGGTAAACCCGTCAGTCATCTTCTGCACCGAAAGCGAGATGCCGACGTTTGAGGACTGGTCGAGGATTTGGCGGAACGAGAAGGTCTGGTCGGAGCGCTCGTGCGCGTCGGAGACCTTGTAGCCGTCGGCCTCGATCACCGCGGGGCAGAAGAGCGTGTCGTCAGGCGTCATCGCTCCCTCTTCCAAGATGGTCGTCGCCGACACCGTCTTGAACACCGAGCCCGGCTCGAAGGCCTGCGTAATTGGTTTTACCTGGTCGGAGCTAGATTTCGCGCTCGTCATGTCGGAGGGGTCCATGTAGGGCAGCGAGGCGATGGCATAGATTTCGCCCGTGCCCGCGTCCATCACGACCGAGGAGCCGCCAGCGGCGGTCATGTCCTCGGCGGCCTCGGCGACGCGGTTCTCCACATATTCCTGCAGCTCGATGTCGATCGAGATCATGATGTCCTGGCCGTCGACCGCAGGCGTCTCCTCCTTGACACCGCCGGGGATGGGAAGGCCGTTTTCCCCGCGCTCGGCGGTGTAGGTGCCCGGCGTGCCGGAAAGAATGTCGTTGTATTGCAGCTCGAGGCCCGTGATGCCCTCGCCGTCGACATTGCAGTAGCCGATAACCTGGCCGCCGATCTGGCCGCAGGGGTATTCGCGCCGCGTGTCGGCGATGAAGTAGACGCCATCGAGGGCAAGCTTCTTCACCTCGGCGGCGGCATCGACATCCGCCTGGCGCTTCACGTAGACGAAGGTGATGGACTCCTTCGAGAGCAGTTCCCGGTACGTCGACGCGTCGCCCCCGAGCACGTTGGCGATGGCCTGCGCCTCCGCCGCCGCGTCGGTGACCTCGGCGGGGTTCGCATAGATCGTCGTCGCGTCGACGCTCTTCGCGAGCACCGTACCGTTGCGATCGTAGATCGTGCCTCGGTGGGGTGTGGTGGTGAACGAGATCGTGCGCGCCTCTTCGGCCATCGCCGAATAATGGGCCGACTCGATGACCTGGAGATATCCCAAGCGCAGGAAGAAAATTGCGGCGATGGCGGCAAAGATAAGCAGAAGGACGAAGGGACGGTTCGAATTCACCCTCTCGGCGGTATGGCTTGAGTTGATGCGCTCGGCAGCGCCGCCAACCGCTCTCCCAATGGAGCCGCCGACGACACCAACAGCGCCAATGATGTTGGAAAGCGTGCTTTGAGAAGAAGCCGCCCCGCGAGAGGCGCGCTCATCGCGGGGGCTGCGCGAACCCCTCGCGTCGCGGGCTGCTCGCGACGAGCCCGCCTCGCGCGATGGTCGCTGCGTGCGTGATGGGGAAGACCCGCGACGCGAGCGCTCGCTCGGACGGGAGGTGCCCCTGCCCTGCGAGCGAGTGCGGGACGATCGCCCCTCGCTGCGAGAAGTATTCGCTCTCCCCCCTTCGCGCCTGCGGGGATAATCCCCGTCGCGCATGTCGCGTCTGCGGTCGGTCATATCCGCCCGCTAGCTCCGCGCGGCGGCGGCCAGACTCTGGGAAAGCGAGAGATTGCCCGAGCCGTCGGTCGCGACGATGTCTTCGGGCAGCACGATTTTGCTGGTCGACTCGGGCGCAGCCATGCCAAGGGCGGTCGCCTCGGATTTGATGCGGGACGGATTGGAAAGACTGCTCTGCGCCACCTCGAGGGAGCTGCCCTCGGAGCGCGCGGTGTCGATAAGGCTGTCGTAGCTCTTCGACTCGATTTCGACGTTGACAGCAGCGGCAGTAAGCGCGATGCGGGCGAAGGCCACGAGCGCAAGCACCACAAGGGCTACCGCCACCACCCGGGCGAGCGCGATGATAGCCGGAGAAAGCGTCTCGACATGGGGCTTGCCACCAGGAACGACAGAGATGCGGGGGCGTTCAGGATAACGCTCGGGCACTCGCTCTGCGGCGCGCGTATATGCAGGAACAGCGCTCATGCCCCACCCCTTTCTTTCGTTTAATCGGCATTTCAGGCAACGACGCCCCCGAAGGGGCGACGTGGGTTCGCTATTCGGTTAGAGCTTCTGCGCGACGCGTAGCTTCGCGCTGCGGGCCCGAGGATTGCTCTCTATCTCCTCAGGCGTCGGAAGTATGGGCTTCCGCGTGACAACCTTGAGTATCGGCTCTTTCCCGCACACGCAGACCGGCAGGTCCGGCGGGCAAGTGCACCGGTTCGCCATCGAGGCAAACGTGTCCTTCACAATCCTGTCTTCCAGCGAGTGATAGCTGATGACGGCTATCCTGCCTTTCGGATTCAGCCAGCGAATGGCGGCGTCCAAACCTCGACGCAGCACATCCAGCTCCGAGTTGACTTCAATCCGAAGTGCCTGGAAGGTTCGCTTCGCGGGATGCCCGCCTGCACGTCTGGCCGAAGCGGGGATGGCGGCCTTGATGACCTCCACCAGCTGCCCGCTGGTCTCGAACGGCTCCTTCTCGCGCTCGCGCACGATGAAGTCGGCGATTCTCGATGCCCACTTCTCATCCGAATAGGCGCGGATTATCCGAGTGAGATCTGCTGCGTTGTAGGTGTTGACGATCTCTGCTGCGGTTTGAGTTTGTGTACTCGGATCCATCCGCATGTCAAGGGGGGCTTCTTCTTTGAAGGAGAAGCCGCGTGACGGCGTATCGATCTGCACGGAGGAAACGCCGAGATCGAACAGGATAGCGTCGATTCCGGGCACCTCGGCAGAGGTGAGAAGTCCATCGAGTTCCCCGAAGTTGCCGTGAAGCAATTCGAGCGCGGGGCGAGTTTGCTCCGGCAGCGACCCAAGCTTCTTGCGAGCGGCGGCGAGCGCCACTTCGTCTTGGTCGATACCGATGAGCGTCCCCTCGTGCCCAAGCCGCTTCGCGACTTCGAAGGAATGCCCTGCCCCGCCGAGCGTGGCGTCCACGAACGTGTGCTGTGTTTGTAGTGTAAGTTGTTCGAGGCACTCGGCGAGCAGGACCGGTGTGTGCCGATATTCGCTTGTCATTTCGCTCACGTCTTACTCCGCTAGGTCGAGCAACATCGAGATATCGGTGTCGTCGATCACTTCGTCGTAACGCTTCGCGTCCCAGATCTCGAATCGACCGGTGTTGCCGATGACGACGACGTCCTTGTCGATGCCGCATTTCTCGCGGGCATCGGCGGGAAGCATGATGCGGCCGGTCTTGTCGACCTCCACGTCCTTCGCAAGCGACTTGAGCTTCAGCATGATGTGCCGGCACTCGCGCTTGGTAGGGTGCTTCTTCTCGACGAACGAATCGAACAACTTGGTGATCCATGCCTCGAAATCGGGCGTTTCGAACACGTAAAGGCATTCGTTGTCCAGATCCCTGGCGACGACGAGCTGGGTTGAAAGCACTTTGCGGAATTTCGCGGGGAGAGACACGCGGCCCTTGCCGTCGACCTTGAAGCGGTATTCGCCGTTGAGAACCACGTCGCGACGCGGCGCGACCTCTTCGGCTACCTCCTCGATCTGTTTGGCATCGTCCGTCATCTGTTCCCTTCGAAACCCTGCAGTGGCTTCCAATGCATTGCATTCTATCCCACAATCTCCCACTTTTCAATCATTTCATGGGATTCGATGCTCATTTTGGACGCTCTGAGCTGCACCGTCTTCATTGAACGCGTCGTGCAGCGCAAGATATTGGGCGGAAAAATAAAAGAGCCCAAGATATGGGCTGTGCATCGCGGTGGGGCGATGTGGGGGGTTTGTGTGGGTGTGGGAGAAAGTGGGAGCCGCGAACGGCGAGTGGAGCGAGCGGGTGGAGGGCGAGGGCGCGGCGGGCGGGAGCGCACGGCGAGCAGCGTATGGGCGATTCGAGCGTCACGCAGCTCGCTCAGCGGACCCTGCGCGTGCAGCGAGACAGCAAGGCGCGATGAGCCCATCGTCCTCGGCGACGTGCAGCCCCTGCGCACGAGGCGAGCAGCGAGATGCAATACGCCCGTCTCCCCGATCCTTCATCCGGATTCGAGATCGGAGATTGGCAAAACTATAGGGACACCCCCCACCTCACTGCCTGTACAAGATTGACGATAAGTTGTGAAGGGGATGTGAAGTTGACTAGAAAGTCGACCTAACTGTCCCGAAAATATCCCAACCAAGCGAATATCAACCTGAGTAAATCTACAATTTCGTATATTTTGAGGAGTAGTACACGATTTCTTCACAACAAATCGTCATTTTTGTACATCGACTCCAAAGCGATGGCGAAAACATTGACGGGTTGGTAGGCTGGCCAGTCGGCTGGCTGGCCAGATAGCTGACCGGGCGGGTGGATTGGTCGGCCTGCGGGACGGCGGCGCGCTCGCCCGCATTGCGCTCAGAAGCTGCGCAGCCTTCGCTCCATGTGGCCGAGCACGCCGCCTGGCCATTGCTGGCTTCCGCCTGGAGGCGACTGGCTGGCTGAGGAGAACGCCCCCTACGCGCGCGGGTGCGCTGCGAGATATTCCTCGCGGATATGTGAACGGTCGACGTGCGTGTAGATTTGAGTCGTCGAGATATCGGAGTGGCCGAGCATCTCCTGGATAGCTCGCAAATCGGCCCCACCCTCGAGGAGATGAGTCGCGAAAGAATGGCGTAGCGTATGAGGATGCAGATTCGTGACGCCGATGGAAAGCCCGGCGCGTGCGACGATCTTGTGCAGGCTCTGCCGCGTGATCCTTCCGCCGCGCACGTTCAGAAACACCGCACCACCCGATTTCCCGCGCCCTCCGTCGAGAACCCGGCGCGCGTTGTCGAGATACATCGACAGCGTGCGTAGCGCGGCACCGGAGATGGGGGCGACGCGCTCCTTTCCGCCCTTTCCCCGAATGCGAAGATACCCCTCGTCGAGCGCGAGGTCGGCAAGATTCAAACCGCATGCCTCGCTCGCACGCAGGCCGCACCCGTAGAGCACCTCAAGCAAGGCGTGGTCGCGCAAGGAGGCGGGCGTGGAATCATCAGCGCACTCCATAAGCGCGCTCACCTGGGCGATCGAGAGGACATCAGGCAAGCGATCGGGAGTTTTGGGCACGGCGATCAGGTCAGCGGGGCTCGTGGCGATGACTTCTTCCCTCACAAGATAGCGGTAGAGCCCCTTAATCGCCGAAAGCCGACGCTTCACCGACGTGGGAGCGAACCCACGCTCGGAAAGGTCGGCTTCGTAAGCGGCGAGCGCCGCGCGATCGGCGTGGGCGACGGACCCCAGCCGATTGCGCTCCAGAAACGACGCGTAATCGGCGAGGTCGCGTCCGTACGCCTCGATCGTCCGCGGCGAGCGCCCGCGCTCGATGCGCAGGCAGGTCAGGTATTCCGAAATCGGATCAACCACGGTATTTGCCGATCGCGGCGGCGTGCACAAAAGCGCTGAACAGCGGATGGGGGCGCGTCGGGCGGCTCTTGAACTCGGGATGGCCCTGGCTTGCAACGAACCACGGGTGGTCAGGAAGCTCGATCATCTCGGTCAGGCGGCCGTCGGGCGACACGCCGGAGATGACGAGACCTGCCTCCTGAAGGCGATCGCGGAAGGCGTTGTTCACCTCGTAACGATGGCGATGGCGCTCGTAGATGATCTCCTCGCCGTACGCCTCGAACGCGCGCGAGCCCGGGGATACCTTGCAGGGGTAGGCGCCCAAGCGCATGGTGCCGCCCTTGTCCTCGATGTCCTCCTGCTCGGGCATAAGGTCGATCACGGGAAATTCCGCTTGCTCGTCGAATTCGGCCGACGTGGCACCCGGCATGCCGGCGACATCGCGGGCGAACTCGCATACCGCTGCCTGAAGCCCCAGGCAGATGCCGAGGAACGGAACTTTGTGCACGCGGGCATAGCGCGCCGCGGCGATCTTCCCCTCGAAGGCGCGCTGGCCGAAGCCGCCCGGCACGAGGATGCCGTCCATCGATCCGAGCGTCTCCTCGGCATTGTCGTCGGAAAGCTCCTCGCCATCGATGAGGTGCACTTCCACGTGGCGCCCCTCGTGGACGCCCGCATGCCCGAGCGCCTCGATGACGGAGAGATACGCATCCGGGAGCGAGACGTACTTGCCCACAACCGCGATGTCGACCTGGCCCTCGCAGTTGTCCGCCGCCTCGAGGAACGACTTCAGCGGCGTCAGGTCGATCGGGCGCACCTCAAGCCCGAGCTTGTCGAGAACCTTCACGTCGAAACCCTGCTCATCGAGGGCAAGCGGCACCTCGTAGATGGAGGGCGAGTCGACGCAGGCGAGCACGTCCTCGGTAGCCACGTCGCAGAACAGCGCGATCTTCTCGCGCACCTTGTCGGTGATTTCGTGGTCAGAGCGGCACACGATAAAGTCGGGCTGCACGCCGATGGAGCGCAGCTCCTTCACGGAATGCTGCGTCGGCTTGGTCTTCACCTCGTGAGCTGCGGCGATGTAGGGGACGAGCGTCACGTGAACGAAGAGCACATCGCCCGGATCCTTCTCTTTCTTAAACTGGCGGGCAGCCTCGATGAACGGCTGGGACTCGATGTCGCCGATCGTGCCGCCGATCTCGGAGATGACGATGTCGGCGTTCGATTGGGAAGCGATGCGGCGCAAACGTTCCTTGATGGCCTCGGTCACATGCGGGATGACCTGCACGGTTCCGCCGAGGAAGTCGCCGCGGCGCTCGCGCGCGATAAGCGTCTGGTAGATGGAACCTTGCGTGAAGTTGGACTCACGCGAAAGGGACTCATCGATGAAGCGCTCGTAATGGCCCAAGTCGAGGTCGCCTTCATGACCGTCATCGGTAACGAAGACCTCGCCATGCTGGAACGGGCTCATGGTGCCCGGATCGACGTTCAGGTACGGGTCCATCTTCTGCATGGTTACCTTGTAGCCGCGCGCCTTGAGCAGATGCCCCAAAGACGCCGCCGTGATGCCCTTGCCCAATGATGAGACAACGCCGCCCGTCACGAAAATATGCTTGGCCATGATTCTCCTTCTGCTGCGCAACCGAAATGCTATCCAACCACATGAGTTACGGCCTCAGGCTGCGCGAGCCGATACGCTCGGACGCGGCCAGGCGAACTCCAAACGTTCGTTCATTTTACTCGAACGGAAAAATCGCGCGGGGAGCGCGCCTGGCATTTAACACATCAGTAACGAAGAAGAACGGCGCACTACCCCAGTGCCAGAACGTCGCGCGCGAGGACAGTGACCATCTTCGCCGTCGCCGCACGGTCAGCCACGAATTGCGGAAGCGCATTGTTCGAGCCGTTTGCGGGGGAACCCGTCAAAACGCCTGCCTGGGCACACCAGGCGACCGCGTCGCGCGCCCAAGGCGAGATCGCGTCCGCATCGTCGAAGATGTCCAGGTTCGACAGATCGGCCGCGGTGTTCGCACCTGCGATCTTGTTCGCGTAGTTCGAGATCATCTTGGCGAGCTGCTCGCGAGAGACCTCCATGTCGGGCGCGAAATCGTTCGTCCCATCCCACCCGTTCACGACGCCGACCTCGCGCGCCCAGGTAAGCGCCTCGCCGTAGAAGTCCTCGTAGTTCGCGTCGTCGAACTGAGGCTTTTCAGAAGCGACCTGGGGCTTGCCCGCCACGCGCCAAAGAATGGTTACCGCCTCGGAGCGCCGCAAGCCGTTCGCAGGCCCGAACAGGGTCGTGCCCGCATAGCCGGTGATGTAGCCGTGGTCGAAGACGTAATCGATGACGCCCGAGTCGACGAACCAGTCGCCGTAGAAGCAGTCGCTGAAATGCTCGGAGGGAACGCGTCCGTCGTCTACGTCTGCCGACGCATACGAAATGCGCACGTTGCCCATCCAGTCGCCGTAGCGCAGCGTGAGCCCACGCGAGGAGAGCGATTCCGGCTCGAGGCCGGAAGTCCTATCGGGGTCTAAGATGATGAAGTTGCTGGTGGAGAGATTGTCCGGATTGTCCACGCCCTCGTAGCCGATGACGGTGACCCAGTGCTGCGAGCCGCTTCCCGTGGTTACGTAGAGGACGACCGGGTGGCCGTCGTTGATGGCGTTATAGAGCGTGCGGAGCACCTCCGCCTCGCTCCCGATGACGCGGCAGTCGAACTCGTCGGTCATGTTCTTGCCGTAAAACCCGCTCTCGCCGTAGGCGCCGCCATTGTAGTCGAACTCCGCCCACGTGTGCACCGTGCCCGTCGTGATGGTCTTCGCATACGCCGCGGCGTAGCCCAAACACGACCCGCCCGTGTGCTGAAGCCCCACCTGGTTGATAAGGGCCTGGTCGAACTTGAGCATGCGCCCGTTCGACTGCAGCGTGATGCGGGCCTGGTCCGCGACCGACGAGGAGCCATCGCTTGCCGCCAGAGCGACAGGCGGAAGGGAGAGCGCGGAGGCGAGGGCTATCGTGCAAGTGACGGCGACGGGGCCCTTGAGAAAGCGAGACGGTCGAGAAGCCATGAAACCTCTTATCCGGACGAAAGGCCGCGCCCCTCGTCCTGCAGCGGGAATTCGCGAAACCCGCCGATCGCGAGAACATAAAACAGCGTCGATTGTAGCATGAGGGCCTCACGTCTCCACTCGCGCCTGCGCGCCCCCTCCATAACGCCAGGTGAGAGCCTCCCTGTCCCAAGCAAGCCGAGGGGCATCAATGTGCGCCCCGTTCCCGATTGACGCGAGCCCCGTTCCCTATCGTGAGTCCCCGCGCGACGGACGCCGCCCCTTCTCATCTTTGAATCTTCGATTCGAAGCGCAAGCCCGCGCGCCGAGCGCCGCGGCCATCCTATATAATGGTTCGGTTCATGGGTATACAAGGGTTGCGGAAAGCGAAAGGTCTCGATCATATGCGCCAAGGATTCGACAACGACAAGTACATCGCACTTCAGGCAGAGCACATCAGGAGCCGCATCAACCAGTTCGGGGGCAAGCTTTACCTCGAGTTCGGAGGCAAGCTCTTCGACGACTACCACGCAAGCCGCGTGCTCCCCGGGTTCGAGCCCGACAGCAAGTTCCGCATGCTGAAGACCATGGTCGACGAGGTCGAGATCATCATTGCGATCAA
>NZ_CAKUAL010000030.1 GCF_934636505.1 uncultured Ellagibacter sp. | reverse complement strand
CAGACGACCACGCTTTTGCTCGAGACGATGGCGGGAAAGGGAAGCGAAGTCGGGCGCACGTTCGAGGAGATCGCGCGCATCATCGACGGCGTGAAGCTGTCCGACCACGTGGGCGTGTGTCTGGACACCTGCCATATTTGGGACGCGGGTTACGACATAGCGGGAGACCTCGATGGCGTGGTGCGCGAGTTCGACCAGGTCATCGGCCTTGACCGGCTGAAAGCCATCCATCTAAACGACAGCCTGAATCCCTGCGGCGCGCATAAGGACCGCCATGCCCGCATCGGGGAGGGGCACATCGGCTTCGAAGCGCTCTCGGCGGTGACGAAGCACCCCGCACTGCGCGATTTGCCCTTCTACCTGGAAACGCCGAACGACAAGCTCTCGGGGTGGGGCGAGGAGATCGCAGCCCTGCGCGCCGCTTGGGAAAACGAATAACGGAAGGCGCGGCGAGTCTCGGGAGGGGCTCTTCGGCGGCGCCCAGTCGCCCGAGGCGGTCCCCCCCCCGCGCTGCGGAACTCGCTTTGCGGGTGTTACACCGAACCGCGGGAGGGGCCCTTCGGCAGTGCCCAGTCGCTCAGACAGTCCTCGCTGCGCTGCGGAACTCGCTTTGTGGGCACCGCCGAAGGGCCCTATCTGGCCCGCAAGAGCTCAAACGCAAGGCGCGAACGAGCCGAAAGCAATGTGGGACACAAGCCGAAGGGCTCCTCCGCAACCCTATTGGTACGCGCGATAGCGGGCCTTGAGGCCAGAAAGCGGCAGCTTCACCTCGATGAGACTTATGCCCGGCGTCCCGAGCATCTCCCCGTAGACCTGCGAAAACTCGCTCGGAGTGCACACCTTGCGATAAGGCACGTTGAAGGCCGCCGCCGCGTGGGAGAAGTCGACGTCCTGCGGCGCCGAGAACAGGCGCGCGAAGTACGGCTCATCCGACGCCTGCGGGAGCATCTCGAAGATGCCGCCGCCGTTATTGTTCAACAGCACCACGACGATGCTTGGAGCAGGCTTGCCGCGCTCGGCCGCAACCTGGGCGATTTCGCGCTGGAGCGCAAGCCCGCCCAGGTCATGCTGCAGCGTGAAATCCCCCGTAAGGAACGTCGTCTGCTCGAAATGCTGCGCGACGCCAAGGGCGGTCGACACCGTGCCGTCAATGCCGTTGAGCCCTCGGTTGCACAGCACGGCAAGCGGCTTGTCGCCTTTCACGTAGAAGGTGTCGATCGCGCGAATCGCCATCGAGTTCGCAGAGAACAAGCACGACCTCGCAGGTGTCGCCTTCAGAATCTCGCGCACGTACGCGCCTTCGGGACGAGGGGCAACAGCGGCGGACTCGGGCTCGGCGTCTCCTGCAACCTCGGCCCCGTCGGCAGCTTTGCCCGTCACCCTCTCCCGCGAATCTTCCTCCACCGAAAGGATGCGCGCCCGTTCGGCCGCGTTCGCCTCGCGCCACGAGGAAAGGAAGCCCGCGCTCGCCTGCGCATCGCAATCGCACGCCAGCAAAGATCGCGCGAAATCAATCGGCGTGCAAGCGACGAACAGGTCGGTCATCGCATTGAAATCGCGCGTCTCACCTGCGTCTACGACAATCTCAATGGGACGCGCCGCGGCAATCTTCCGCACGCAGCGCTTCGACACGGGGTAACGCCCGAAGCGGATGACCACTTCCGGGGCGGGGAAATCGTCACGCCCGAAGACGTTGTCATAGTTGTCGATGACCGCCTCGTTGCCAAGCGATCGCAGTCCCGAAAGCGGGTCAGCTAGAAGCGGCAAGCCGTATGCCTTTGCCCATGCCGCCATCTCGCGCGCCTCTTCCAAGCTCTCGCAAGTGCCCTCGCCCGCAAGCACCAGCGCGCGACGCCCGCAAATAAGGGCCTTCACCTGGTCGCATACCGCTGCCGAAAGGCGGCTTACCGCAGCGACCTCGGGCCCGGCAATGCCCGCCGTCCCCGCCAAGCCGCCCACACCATCGAGCGCACTGCGTCCCGCCGAAAAGACCCCGGGCGTGGAAAAGTCGGGTTTCAGCGGCTCGTCGAAGGGGAAGTTCGCGTGCACGGGGCCCGCCATGCGCGAACACGCGCGCGAGGCGACGGCATCGCCTTCGAGGGGAAGATACCCCCCGGGAAGCGTGCCCAGAACAAGCTCGCGAGCAGCCTGGCGCGCGAAGGCGACCGCGCGAGGCGAATCCTCCGCAAGAGGCATCTGGATGAAGCGGCGCACGTGGTCGCTGTAGGCCTTCATCTGGTCGCACGTTTGCGGCGCGCCAAGTCCCTGCAGGTGAGGCGGCCTGTCCCCCGAAAGCACGATCAGCGGCACGCGCGAGGTCTCAGCTTCCAGCACCGCGGGGTAGTAGTTCGCGAGCGCTGTGCCCGAGGTGCACACAAGCGCCACGGGGCGACCCGACGCCTTCGCCAACCCCAGCGCGAAGAACGAAGCGCTGCGCTCGTCGATGTCCACATAAACAGTCATGCGCTCGGGCTCGCGCCTGCCGAGCTCGTACGCGCACATGGCGAGCGCCGTCGAGCGCGAACCCGGACTCACCACCACCTCGCGAACGCCCCAGCGTGCAAGCTCGTCGAAAAACGCCGAAACGACGAGTGCCGTAGCCTGCTGTACCGAAGATGTCTCTGCCATCTCGCATTACCTTCCTTTGCCCGAGCCTGAAAACGCCCGCGCGAAACAGCCCCGCGACCGCATTTTTTCGCGGGGCATGCCGATAATCGACCTTGAAGAAGTATACTTTCGCCAACGACAACGCAAAAGGGAACGCGAGGAGGCCGGCGTGCTTTTCATACTGACAGGTGATATCCAGATAGGCAAGACGCGCTGGCTCGAGAGCACGTGTCGGAAGCTCGCCGCCGACGGCATCCCCTGCGCGGGCGTCGTAGCGCCCGGCGTCTGGGTACCCTCAGAACACGGCGACGCCAACGGGTTCGAGAAGCTCGGCATCGACAACCTGCTCCTACCGCAAGGCGAACGCATTCCCTTCGCCCGCAGGCGCGATTTGGCGCAGGCCGAGGGAACGTTCGACCCGAACAGCCAAAGCGCGCAGATGCAGCTGGGATGGGAAATCTCCGACGATGCGATAGTGCAGGTGAATGCCCATTTCGACCTCATCGCCTCCAGCACCCATCACAACGGACGCCAAAGCCTGCTCGTCGTCGACGAGCTCGGACGTCTCGAGCTCATGCGGAATCAGGGGCTCACAAGCGCGCTCGCCCTGCTCGATGAGGGGCCCAACCCTGCCTTCCCCCACGCGCTCATCGTGGTGCGCGACGTGCTGGTCGACCTGGCGCGCGAACGGTTCGCGCCCGTATGGGGCGACCCCTCGCTCATAAGCCCCACGCAAGATGCGGAAGAGGCGATTCGCCGCACGTTCGATGCGACCCGTTAAACGTAAAATCGTACCCGCCACGTTCGCCTCGCGACCCCGCCAAATGCGGGGCGTATCCGGCGCGCAGGCCAAGCGAGCAATTCGCGTTCCAAACTATCCCACTACATAATACGGGCCCGAGACGGCAAAGCGCTCGGGCCCGAACATCACCGCTCGCAAGGAGCAGCTCGCAACCTACTTCGACGGAACGGCGTGAGCCATAAGCTCAGCGATGTCCGCATCGGTAAGGTCGTAACCGTAGAACGTCTTGTAGTAATCCTTCGCCACGTCGGTCACGCTCGTGGAGAACTTGCCTGGGTAAAGCACGCGGGGCAGCCACTGCATGCCGAGCACCTGGTTCACCGACGGCGGGCTCGACAGCCAGTTGTAGGGCGTCTTCGGCACCTGATAGTACGAACCGCTCTGAATAGCCTCGAGAGAAGCCCAGGTCGGATCGGTACCGGCGGCCTCGTAGAAGTCGCCCGCATCCTTGCCGTTCGTGGCGAACAGGATGACACCGGGGTTCCAGTTGGCGATCTGCTCGAAGCTCACCTCGTTGCCCGTGCCCGAGCCGGTCGCCTTCTCGACGACGCCGATGTTGTTAGCGCACATGTCGACGACGCCTCCCTGGTAAGCGCCCTTCGCGATGATGTTGAGGCCGGAGTCGCCCACGCAGTAAAGCACGTTCGCGCGCTCGGATTCGGGAATGCCCGCCATCACCGAAGTGGTCTCGTCGTAGGCCTTCTTGCAGTAGTCCGCAAGCTCCTTCGCGCGATCGGTGGTGCCCAGAAGCTCGCCGAGCATCGTGTAAGCCGTGTCGTAGGAATCAAGCGACGACGCGATATGGACGACGGGGATGCCGATTTGCTCCTGCAGCGTGTCGAGGTCGTCCTTCATTCCGTCTTTCGCCTCGCCCACGTCGATCACGACCTGCGGGTCGGCTGCAGCGACGGCCTCCTTGTTGAAGTCGCCCTTGCTGCCGTAGATCTGGCCGAAAACGTCAAGCGACGCATATTCGCCACCCAAGTATTTTGCCTGATCGTCCGCAATTTTAGTTGCAAGGCCGACCATCTTCTCGGGAGCGATCGTCAATAGCACGTTCTGCGCGAGCGGGCCGGAAGCCGCCACGCGATCGATCTGCGCAGGAAGCTCCACTTCCCGTCCGAGCGAGTCCGTGAAGGTGCGCGTTGCCGGCGCCTCGGCCTGCGCATCGCTTTTCTGGTCGCTTGACTCCTTCTGCCCGCCGGAGCATCCGGCAAGCGAAAAAGCGAGCGCGAGCGCCATCGCAGTCGCCGCGATTGCGAACCCGATGCCGCGCTTCTTCGTCGTCTCCATTCTTCCTCCTTGCATCCTATTCTTCCCTGATTTCGCTTGTAGGCACGCATACGCGCACCTTGTCGCCATAGAGCGAGTTGACCTCGACCTCCACACCGTAGATGCGCCCCACCAACTCGGCGGTGATCACATCCTTGGGGTCGCCGTACGCCTCGACGGTGCCGCCGTATACCACGAGCGTCTTATCAGCAAAGAGAAACGCCTGGTCAGGCTGATGAGTTGACTGCACAATGGAAAGTCCCTCGCGCGCAAGCTGCTTCACGCACGACAGCACGCGCACGGTGTTGCCATAATCGAGCGCGCTCGTGGGCTCGTCCATCACGATTGTCTTCGCGTTCTGGGCAAGCGCGCGGGCGATCAGGACGAGCTGCTGCTCTCCGCCGGAAATGTGGGTGTACATACGGTCCGCCAAATGCCCGATGCCGATGCGCTCGAGCGCTTGTTCCGCCCGCTCGACCTGCTCGCGGCCAGGCGTCCCGAAGATTCCCACGTCGGCGCCCGTGCTCATGAGCACGACGTCGCGCACCTTGTAGTTGTATACAGGGGCGTGGGTTTGGGGGATATAGGAAATTTCCCGCGCGCGCTCGCGCACCGAAAGATCGCGCAAATCCTTGCCGTTTACGCGAATGACTCCCTCATAATCGCTGTTCAGGCACAGGATGCAGCGAAACAACGTCGACTTGCCCACGCCGTTGGGCCCGAGCACGTTCACGAGCACACCGTCCGGAATGCTCGCATTCACGTCGCGCAGCACCTGATGCTTCCCGTAGGAGAAGCTCACATGTTCGATATCTATACTCAAATCTTACGCTCCCTCGTGATGAGATAGAGGAAGAACGGCGCGCCGACGAACGCGGTCAGGATGCCGATGGGAATCTCGGACGTGGCCACAAGGCGCGCGATGTCGTCCACAAGCAAAAGGAAGCTCGCGCCCATAAGCATGCTCGCCGGCAAAAGTTTGCGATAGTCGCAGCCCACGAGCATGCGGCACAAATGCGGGATGACCAGACCGACCCAGCCCACCATGCCCGACACCGCCACGCTCGACGCGGTGACAAGAGTGGCCGCAAGCAGAACGACGACGCGCATCCGCTTGGCGTTCACGCCCATCGTGGCGGCCTCGTCGTCGCCCATGGTAAGGATGTTGATGCGCCAGCGCATGGCGAACAGCACGACGCACCCGATGATCATCGGGGCAGCGACCAGCGTAACATCGGACATCTTGGCGCTCGTCAAACTTCCCATCAGCCAATACGTGATAGCAGGAAGCTGATCGGTGGGGTCTGCGATCAGCTTGGTGAACGAGACGCCCGCCTGGAACAGCGAGCTCACCATAACGCCCGCGAGCACCACGACAAGGATGCGGTTCCCCTTCGCCCGGCTCGATATGAGCAGCACGAGAAACACCGTCGCGATAGCGAAGCAGAACGCGAACAAGCTTGTGGCAAACGCGCTCGCCCCCAAGAGGATGGCGATAGCGGCTCCAAGCGCCGCGCCTTGGGACGCGCCCAGGATATCGGGCGACACGAGCGGGTTTTGGAAGGTTCCCTGGAACGCCGCACCTGCGGCCGCAAGGCAGCACCCCACCATAAGCGCGAGCAAGATGCGCGGAAGACGAACATTGAAGAACAGCGTCTGCTGCTGGTTCGTCCAGAACTGGTCGATGGGAAATACCTGGCCAAGCAGCATGCAAATGGCCTCATGGGGCTCGATGGGGAATTTGCCGAGCATAAGCGAGACCGCCGTGATGGCAATCAAGATCACGGCAAGAGCCATGATGACGAAATCTTCGCGCAGGGAGATTCTTCTCCCCGTATCTGTTCCCTCGAGTTTCGGCACATCGTTCCCTTCGAATAATGCTACTCCCGAAATATAGACAAATATGCAGAATTACACAAACGGGAATATCCCGAAATAGGGACGATTGTGAGACGTACAACGAAGAGGACCCCCAGGTGGATGGCGATATTTCTCAGTACGGATTATTCTAATAATAGGTTATTCTATTTTATGTATGATTGTTGGCGCGCACTCGGCAAGTTCTCACCGCAAGAAAGACGGCCGCAACCCGCCCTATTCTCCGAACGCGCTTAAGATGGTCTTGAGCTTCATGTCGATCTCGTCGAACTCGTCGTCGGCCACGCTGCCCTCGACGATGCCGCACCCAGCGTACACCCAGCCACCTTCCCCATCGAACACGCCCGTGCGAAGACCGACCGAAAATGCACCGTCACCTGCGCCGTCGATGTAACCGCACGCACCCGCGAAGAACCCGCGGTTGTACGACTCGATCTGGCGGATGAGCATCTTCGCCTCGCCAACAGGCGTGCCCGCCACCGCAGGCGTGGGGTGCAGATTGCCCACGAGCTCGGGCAGGTTCACGCCCTCGAGCACCTTCGCGCTCACCGGGGTGTGGAGGTGCTGCACGTGGCGCAGCGAGAGAATCTGCGGCTCGCGCGGGATGCGCACGTCATAGCAGATGCGCCCCAGAACCTCGCGCATGAAGTGGACGACATGCTCGTGCTCGGCGCGATTCTTCTCGTCCGCCATAAGCTCGCTTGCCAGCTCGCGAGCGCGATCAGGGTCCTCTGAAGCGGGGCACGTCCCCGCCAGGCACATGCTCTCGAGCTGTTGGCCGCGCTTGCGAACGAGCAGCTCGGGCGTGCAGCCGCAGAAGAACACGTCGGCGTAGCGGTAGAGCACCACCGTGCCGCGCGCATCGCCGTCGATCAAGTTCACCAGCAAATCCTTCGAGGAGAACGGATGCTCGGCGCGAAGCCTCTGCCTGCGCGAGAGCACCACCTTGCCAACGCGCCCCGAGCGAATCGCCGAAAGCGCGGCGTCCACTTCCGATCGCCACTGCTCGCGAGAGTCGCGCTCCAACGTGAACGACACCGCCACGCGCTCGCGGCGCGGGGCGCCTGCCACCTGGCGCGCGAAACGCGCGATGCGGCCCGGATACACGGGGGAGAGGCTGTTCACTTGTAACATGCGCCCGCGCTCGTTTTCCACAAGCACCACTTCGGGCAGCATGAACCGAAGGCGCGGGAAGGCCTCGAAGAGCTCGTCGGTGGCCTTGGGATTCTCTGCGTCGAAGCGGTTGAACGAGAAGAACACGGGCGGCTGGTCGATGGGACCCTCGATTTCGTATTCCACGCCTTCCATCTGCGGCAACGCAATGCAACGCCCCAAGCCCATGTAGCGGTTCGCGCTTTGCTTGTCGTAGTAGACGAACTGGTCGGTGAAGCCCTTCTGCAAAAGGCAGAACCCGTCGACGATGTCGGAATCGATGGGCTGGGAATACGTGTACACGCGAGTCATGGGCAATCCTTTCGGGAAACTTGTTGCCGCCAATTATATCGATACCGTGCGCCCGCGCCACAGCTTGCGCAGAGCGAGGGCGCCGAAACGAGTCGCGCCCGCCGCGAGCCGCTCGCGCACCCGCCCCGCCGCCTTCCGTTCCCCTGTGTTTTCCCGACGCGAATCCGCTGATTGAGTGACAATTCGGTAAAGCTTGAGCCCTCTTGCCCGCTTTGTGGCAACATGGAGACTTCGAAAACACCGCGCGAAGGAGATGAGATGGGCTTCCTGTCCAAATTCGAAGGCAAAATGGAAGACACGTTCGAGGGCGCAGCCGACAAAATGACGAACTCGCCGTTGTCGCCCGTGCAGATTGCCAAGAAGGCGGAAAAACAGATGCGCCGCAACAAGATGGTCGGCGCGGGGAAGCAATACGCTCCTACGCTCTACACCGTGCTTGTGAACGCCGACGATGACGAGCGCCTGTTCGGCTACTACCCCACCCTCGCGGGCGAGACCGAGACCTACCTTGCCGCGAAGGCAGCCGAAGAGGGACTCCTCATGGACGGGCAGCCGCTCGTACGCTTCATCGTCGACGAGGGCCTTCGCCACGGCAAGTTCGACGTGGTGGCAGAGCCCGTCGCCGCACCCCTCATCGCGCAGCTCCGCGCCGAGGAGATGGCGCGCTACGGCATCGGCGCCGCGCCGGCGGCCAACCGCTACGGCGCCCCCGCTGGCGGATATGCCCCTCAGCCGCAGGCCGCCCCGTACGCCGGTGGCTACGATCAGCCCGCATACGACGACTACGCCGAAGACGAGGGCTATTCCGACTACAACGACTACGACAACTACGATGGCTACGACGATTACGACAACTACGACGACGACCAGCCCTTCGAGTCGCAGGAAGAACCCGGCTGGGCAGAGCCCCCGATGAACCGAGAGGAATCCTTCGCCGGCGCAGGCGCCGCAATCGCGGGTGCCGCAGCGCAAGGAGCGCCCCAGACCATGGTCTTCCCGCAGGAAGCAGCGCGCCGCGAGCAGCCTCGCGCCCAGCAAGGCGGCGCCGCGCTCATCGACACGACGCACGGCAAGACGTTCCCGCTTTCCTCCGCGCGCCAGCTCATCGGCCGCGAGTCCAACTGCGACATCGTCATCCCCGACATCAACGCGAGCCGCACGCACGCTGAGCTGCGCTTCGAGCAGCCGGGCGTGTGGGTTCTCACCGACCTCGGCTCCACGAACGGCACGCTCGTGAGCGGCCGCCAGATCACCTCGCAGGTGCTGCAGGGCGGCGAGCGCATCGTCATGGGAACCACCAACCTTCAATTCGTGATCGGATAACGCGAAAGGCACATCGTGATCGACACCGTATTGCTCATCGCGCGCCTGCTGTTCGTGGCGCTTCTGTACCTGTTCCTGTTCGCCATCATGAAAACCGGCGTGGGACTCGTCCGCGGACAGCGCAAGAAGGAGCGCTCGTGGAACCTGTCGATCGAGCGCGGCCCAAAGGAGCTTCGCGGTGTCTCCATCGCAGTGCGCGGGCCGGTTGTGGTCGGCCGCACGCCTGGCGCCGACATCGTGATCGGAGCCGGGTACGTTTCCGCACGTCATGCATGCTTTAATCCCATGGGGCAGAACCTGTTCATCGAAGACCTCGGCTCAACCAACGGAACCGCCGTCAACGGCAAGCTCATCGCCGGGCCCGTAGCCCTGAAGAACAACGACGTCGTGAACATCGGCGACGTCGCCATCCGCGTTAGGTTCGCATAATGCCAGTTCAGAACGAACAATCTCTCAACCATGACCCGCATCGCGCAGCGCGCGGGGAGCGTCCCTCGAGAGGGCACCGCCCGAGCGGGCGCGGGCGCCGAGCGTCTTCGGCGACGTTCGGCAGCAGAACCGACGTCGGCTGCGTGCGCGACCACAACGAAGACTCGCTCGTCGTGGCGCCGCCGCTGTTCGTAGTGGCGGACGGCATGGGCGGCCACGCCGCGGGCGAAGTCGCATCCGAAATCGCCGTCAACGTCATCGCCGAGCGGGCGCCGGAGCATCCCGACGCGAACGAGCTCGGGCGCGCTGTCCAGGCCGCGAACCACGCGATCCTGAAGGCGGCGCACGAAGGACGCGGTCGCGAGGGAATGGGCACCACCTGCACCGCAGCGATGCTCGAAGGAGAGCGCCTCGTCATCGCGCAGGTAGGCGACTCGCGAGCGTATCTGCTCCACAAGGGGAAGATTCAGCAGCTCACGCGCGACCACTCGCTTATGGCCGACCTCATCGAGGCTGGGCAGCTCACCCCCGAAGAAGCGCGCGTCCACCCGCAGCGCTCGGTCATCACGCGCGCGCTCGGCAGCGACCCGCG
The DNA here is from genome assembly GCF_934636505.1 of uncultured Ellagibacter sp. Classification (GTDB taxonomy): domain Bacteria; phylum Actinomycetota; class Coriobacteriia; order Coriobacteriales; family Eggerthellaceae; genus Ellagibacter. Next base: position 13,701 of record NZ_CAKUAL010000030.1, on the reverse strand, counting down.
CACCGTGGCCGACCTCTACGAGATCAACGTCGACGCGGGCGACCGCCTGCTTTTGTGCTCAGACGGACTTTCGGGCATGGTGCTCGACCAGGACATCGAGGCAATCCTAAATCGCGTCTCCGATCCGCAGCGCTGCGCATCACAGCTGGTGAACGAAGCAATCGCCGCCGGCGGTCACGACAACGTGACCGTCATCGTGGTCGACGTGAAGGGCTTCGCCGAAAAACGCCGCCGCAAAGTGGCGCGCAAAACGAAGATCACCGTTGCGTTCGTCCTCGTCCTGCTCGCGGCAATCGTGGGCGGTGCGGCATACGGGCTGAACTACTGGGTCAGCACCGCGGCATTCCTCGGCGTTGACCAGGGGAAGGTCGCCATTTACCGCGGGGTTCCCGGCGAGTTCGCGGGAATGAGCTTCTCAACGCTCGAGAAGACGACCGACATCGACGTGGACGACCTGCAGCCGGGCCTTGCCAATCGCTTGGCGGAGAACTCCATCACCTGCGACAACGTCGAGGCTGCTGAAAGCCTCGTCGCCGAATACGAGCAGGAAGTCTTGAACAAGAAGCAGACCGAGGACGAGCGGGACCGCACGCGCGACGAGGCGCAATCCGACGACTCGAAATCCTCGGGGCAAAGCGCTTCCGCCACCGCAAGCGCCGCCTCCAGCGAGAAGACGCAAAACGACGACACATCCCCCAGCGCATCGGGAAGCGGTGATGCCGCATGACGAGGCGCAACATAGAGCTCATCTTGCTGCTCATCGCGTCGCCGCTCGTCATCTTGATGTTCGCGATGCTCGCAATCAACGAGGGGCAAGCGCTCGACATGCAGACCCTCGGCGTGCCGATCGGCATCTTCGGTGCCTTCATCGTGGCGCACATCGCCACGCGCATACTCGCCCCCGAAGCCGACCCCGCCATCCTGCCGATCTCGTTCGCGCTCTCGGGCATCGGCATCGCTTTCATCACGCGCGTAGCGCCCTTCTCCGACAGCCCCAACATGGCCATCAACCAGGTCGTCTGGCTGTTCTTGGGCGTCGTGCTCATGATTGCGGTCATGGCCTTCCTGCGAAATCCCGACCGGCTCGCCAACTACAAGTACACGCTCGCCATCGTCGGCGTCATCCTTTTGCTCTCGCCGATGATCCCCGGCATCGGCCAGGAAATCTACGGCAGCCGCATCTGGCTGCATGTAGGCGGATTCTCCTTCCAACCAGGCGAGATCGCGAAGATCATTATCGTGCTCTTCCTGGCCGGCTACCTTGCGCAGAACCGCGAGATGCTCTCGGTGTTCACCTGGCATGTGGGCCCGTTCCGCTTGCCCGACATCCGCACGCTCTTGCCGCTGCTCCTCATGTGGGGCGTGGCAATGCTCATCGTCGTGTTCGAGAAGGACCTCGGCAGCGCGCTCGTCTTCTTCCTCGTGTTCCTGGTCATGCTCTACGTTGCCACGGGAAAGAAGTTCTACCTGGTCATCGGCTTGGGCCTCGTTGCCATCGGCGGCGTGGGCGCCTACTTCGCCTTCGACCACGTGCAGACGCGCGTCGCCACCTGGCTTGACCCCTTCGCCGACGCGCAAAACACCGGCTACCAGCTCGTGCAAACCATCTACTCACTCGCCGACGGCGACCTGTTCGGCACGGGAATCGGGCGCGGCATGGCAGGCGGCGGCAACGGCATCACCCGCATCCCGGTCGTGGAAAGCGACTTCATCTTCGCGGCCATCGGCGAGGAGACGGGGCTTTTAGGCGCGGCAGGCCTGCTGCTTTTGTACCTGTGCTTCGCGATTCGCGGCTTCGTGACCGCAGCACGCGCGAAATCGGATGTGAGCTCTCTTATCGGCGCAGGCCTCACCTCGATCATCGTGCTCCAGGCGTTCATCATCGTCGGCGGCGTCACCAGGCTCATCCCCCTCACTGGCATCACGCTCCCCTTCGTCAGCCAAGGCGGCTCATCGCTGCTCGCCGCGTTCATCATCGTCGGGTTCCTGTTGCGCTGCGGCGACGAGGGCACGGGCTCGTCTTCCGAGATTATGAACACCACGACCATCATCAGCGCGAACAGCGTGCTCGGGCGCGTCTCGCTCGGCAAGCGCCTCACGCACACCATGATCGTGTTCTCGCTCATGTTCGCGGCGCTCGTGGCAAACCTCACGCTGATCATGGTCGTGCAGGCGAGCGACTACCAGAACATGGCGGCGAACAACCACACCATGGCGCGCGAGGCGAAGACCGAGCGCGGCACCATCTCCACCTACGACGGAACCGTCCTCGCGCAGAGCGTCAAGAACGACGATGGCACGTACTCGCGCGTCTACCCGGCGGGCGACCTCGCGAGCCACGTGGTGGGCTACACCTCGTCGAAGTACGGAACAAGCGGCATCGAGGCCAGCTACAACGACACGCTCAAGGGCGAGAAGAACTTCGCGTCGATCACCGATGTCGTGAACTCGCTTTCGGGCGTGGGCACCCCCGGCAACGACGTCACGCTCTCCATCAACTCGCAGATTCAGCAGGCGGCGCAAGACGCGCTGGCCAACGACTCGGGCGCCTGCGTGGTCATGGACCCGAAGACGGGCGCCGTGCTCGCGATGGCCTCGGCCCCAACCTACGACGCCGCCGACATCGACCAGGTGATCGCCGACGCCGCAAGCTCGGGAGCGAATTCCACAAGCTCGAGCGAGCTGTACAACCGCGCGACGCAGGCACTCTACGCGCCAGGTTCCACGTTCAAGATCATCTCACTTGCCTGCGCGCTGCAGGAAGGCATCGCCACCGAGACCACCATGTTCGAGTCGCCCTCGTCGATGGACATCGGCAACGCCGCCGTCACCAACTTCGAGAAGCACAACTACGGCACGATTTCACTTGCACGCGCGACCGAACTTTCCTCCAACGTCGTCTTCGGCCAACTCGGCGTGCAGATCGGCGCGGAGAACCTCGTGAACTACGCGAAGCTCTTCGGCTTCAACATGGACATCGATTTCGATCTGCCCCTCGCGACCTCGGTCATGCCCGACGCGAAGGACATGACCACGTGGGAGACCGCCTGGGCGGCGGCGGGAGAGCCCGTCGGCGAGAGCAAGACGACCAACCACCCGAGCCCCGCAGGCCCCCAGGCCACCGTGCTCGAGATGGCGCTCGCCGGCTGCGGCATCGCCAACGACGGCGCGATCATGCAGCCCTACCTGGTCGACGGCATCTACAACGCCGACGGCAAGCGCAGCTACACGGCCACCCCGAAGAAGCTCTCGCAAGCAGTGAGTGCCGACACAGCAAGCCGCGTGCGCACTGTGCTCGAGGGCGTCGTGAACAACGGCACCGGCACTTCCGCCCAAATCAACGGCGTGACCGTAGCAGGCAAGACGGGCACCGCCGAGCACGACGGCTACAACGACGTGTGGTTTGTCGGCATGGCGCCGTCGGAGAACTGCAACGTCGTCGTGGCGATCGTGATCGAGAAGGGGCAATCCAGCGAGTACGCCGCCAGCAAGGCTCGAGATGTGATGAAAACGGCGTTGGAAGTACAAGGCGATTTATAATTTGGTATGCTAATGCGAACCGGCATAAACGAAACAAAAACGCAGCACAGCAGGGAAGTTTAAGGAGCAAACGTGTCTAGCGCAGCGATGACAGGCAGAATCTTCAACAACAGGTACCAGATCACCGAGCGCATCGGGATCGGCGGCATGGCCGAGGTGTACCAGGCTCAGGACAACGTCCTCGGGCGCCGCGTTGCCGTAAAGGTGATGCTGCCCCAATACGCATCGGACGCCGCATTCGCGCAGCGCTTCCGCCAGGAGGCCGCGTCTGCCGCCAACTTGCAAAGCCCCTACATCGTGAACGTTTACGACTGGGGTCAAGACGACGGCACGTACTTCATCGTCATGGAGTACATCCGCGGCACCGACCTCAAGACCGGCATCGTGCAGCGCGGCGCGCTCAACCAGCGCAAGGTTGCCGAAATCGGCTCGCAGGTGTGCCAGGCGCTTTCCGTCGCCCATAACCAGGACATCATCCACCGCGACATCAAGCCGCAAAACATCATGGTCCAGCCCGACGGCAACGTGAAGGTGATGGACTTCGGCATCGCGCGCGCAAAGAACTCGGTGAACGCGAAGACGTCCACCGTTCTCGGAACGGCACACTACATCTCGCCTGAGCAGGCGCAGGGCAAGGAGCTCACCGCCGCAAGCGACATCTACTCGCTTGGCGTGGTGCTCTTCGAGGCCGCGACGGGCAAGCTCCCCTTCGACGGCCCCGACGCCATCAGCGTCGCGATGAAACAGGTCAACGAGGAGCCGCCGCTGCCCTCCGACTTCAACCCCGACATCGACCCGGGCCTTGAGAGCATCATAGCGAAGGCCATGCAGAAAAACCCCGCGGACCGCTTCGCCACCGCGAATGACATGCGCCTCGCACTGAACGACTTCTTGGCGGGCCGCCCCGTAAAACTTGCGGGCGCCGCGGTGCCGGGCGGTTTCACGAGCGCGCAGACCCGCGTGATGAACCCCATCGAGGGCGGCGCGGCGGGCGCCGACAGCACGATGGTCATGCCCCAGCCCGTGAAGCCCGTAACCCACAGCGGCCAGACCAACTATCACGGAGCCAACACTCCGAACATGCCCGAGGACAAGGGCGGCAAAAAGACAGGGCTCATTGTAGCCATCGTGGCAGCCATCGCTGTCATCGCCATCGCCGCGCTCGTCTTCTCCGGTGTCTTCGCATCGGGAGACCCCGTGCCCAACGTGAAGGGCAAGACGCTTGAGGAGGCCACGACGATCATCGAGAAGGCCGGCTTCGAGGTGGGCACCACCAACGCCGTACACGATGACAGCGTTGCGGCGGGCAGCGTTGTGAGCCAGGACCCCGCAGCGGGAACGAAGAAACCCGCGGGAACGAAGATCAACCTGAACATCTCGCAAGGCACCGAGCAGGTCACTGTGCCCGATTTGACGAACAAGACGCCTGATGAGGCGCAACAGCTCTGCGACAAGGTGGGCCTCACGATGAAGGCGGGCACGCCCGCCTACGACGACAAAGTCGAGAAGGGCAAGATCTCCTCGCAGGATTTGAAGGCGGGCGACAAAGCGGCGAAGGGCTCCGTTATCACCTATGTGCTCTCGCTCGGTTCCGAAAAGGTCGCGGTGCCCAACGTTGTCGGAAAGTCGCAAAGCGATGCGATGGCCGCGCTGAAGAACGCCGGCTTCGAAGTGTCCGTTTCCGAGGAGGCAAGCTCCGACGTCAAGCAGGGCAATGTCATTCGCCAGTCGCCCACTTCCGACGAGAGCCTCGAGAAGGGCAGCACCGTCTCCATCACGGTGAGCTCCGGCAAGAAGTCCTCCGAGGTGCCCAACGTGGTTGGCAAGTCCGAGGGCAGCGCGCAGACCACGCTCGACAATGCCGGGTTCAGGGTTTCCACCGAGTATCAGAGCAGCGATTCGGTCAAGCAGGGTAACGTCATCAGCCAAACCCCCGACGGTGGAAGCTCGCTCGAGCCGGGCAAGACGGTGCATCTGGTCATCTCGACCGGCCCCTCTTCCTCGGGCGGCACCACGAATGGCGGATCCGACAGCAATGGCGGGTCAGGAAACAACTCGAGTAGCAGCAACTAGAATCAACAAAGGGCCTCGCGATGCGAGGCCCTTTCACTTGTGCGGCATGTTCGAACGACAATCATCATCTACTTGAACCTACCCGAAGATACCCGACAGCAAGATCGGGCCAGGATGGTCGGAAAAGCTGAGAGAAGGTAGCCGAAGCAAGAGCAGCTATAGACCCTCGTCGAACGCGGCATCTGCACCTCAGGGCACAAAAAAGTTCCGCCCCCGACAAGTCCAGGGTGAACCCACCTCGAAAGGTGGGTGCTCGCAGCCAGCTTTCCGGCTTTCGCATCAACGGACGCGAATCTCCGTTCCACAGGCTATCTTGAGCTCCCTGCATATAAAACGTCGGTCCACCGCATGTATGACTGCGGGAGCGGAACCTACCTTCAGTATAAGGACGATGGCGTTCAATTAAAGTCTTGACATGCCGCGGGTTCCATAGTTTGATGAAGGAAGAGCGTGCCGTTTCAAGGCACCTCAATCTAGGCCGTAGGTATCCTCAGGATGAACACGGTACCCTTACCCTCTTCGCTTTCCACCCGAACGCTGCCCTTGTGGTACATCACGGCATGCTTGACGATCGCAAGCCCAAGTCCCGTGCCGCCGGTCTCCTTCGAACGGCTCTTCTCCAAGCGATAGAAGCGCTCGAAGATTTTCTCCTGCTTGTCCTCTGGGATGCCCGGGCCAGTGTCGCTCACGCGCACGACGGCTCGCATGCGGCCGCGCTCCCCCGCAGGCAGCGCGCGGATATCGTCAGCCTGCTCCGCCGAAGTGGGAAGCTCCAGCCGAACCGAAACGCTCACGCTTCCACCTTCATGGTTGTAGCGAATCCCATTCTCTACCAGGTTATACAGCATCTCCTCGACCAGCGTCTCGGAGCCGGCGATGCACGCCGAGTCTCCACTCACCTCAATCGACACGCCGCGGTCGTGGGCAAAGCTCGAAAGCCGCCCCGCCACGCGCTTGGAGGCTTCCAGCATATCGATAAGCGTCGCCGACTCGCCATCGAAGGACGTCTCATCAAGCCGCGAGAGTGTCAGTACCTCGTCGATCAGGGCGCGCATCGATTGCGCCTCGTCGTAGATGAGCCCCGCGAACTTCTGGCGGTCGGCGGGATCGACCATATCGTTCCTCATGAGCTCGGCATACCCCGAGATCACTTGAAGCGGCGTCTTCATCTCGTGGCTCACGTTGCTCGAGAAATCGCGGCGCATCGTCTCAGCGCGCGCGAGGTCTTTGTTCTGCTCGCGAAGCTGCCGCTGCTGGTCGTCGATTCGCTCGAGCAGCGGGTCCATCTCCTCGTAAATCTCGTTCTCGAGCGGGTTGGCAAAATCAAGCGCGTCGATCGGCTGCATAATGCGCGACGTTAGCCGTTGCGACAGCAGGAACACGAGCATAATCGCCACGAGAAGCGTAAGCGCAATCGGCCCCATCATGCCGCCGAAGAACGCAACCAGGGACTCGCGCGTCTCGGACAGGCGCACGACGTCCCCGTTCTGGAGCTTCACCGCAGAATACAGCGTCACAGTGCCAAGCGTGCTCGAGTAGCGGGACACCTCTCCGCGCCCACGCTCGTCGGCTTCGCGCACCTCGGGGCGGTCGGCGTGGTTTTCCATCGTCGAAGCATCGGCCACACTGTCGTAGAGCACCGTGCCATCCGTATCGATAAGCGTATAGCGGAAGGCATCGGAAAACTGCTTCGAAAGGGCCTGCTCGCACGCCTGTGAGTCGAGGTCGCCCAGCGATGTTGCGACGTTTTGCGCCGCGGAGGAAAGACTCTCTTCCGCATCGCGCTCGTAGGTGGTATAGAAGATCGCCGACATAGCGGTGCCGAAGACGAACAGGACAATCAGCGTGAAGGTGAGCACGCTGCGGAAGATGCGGTTCGACAGGCTTTTCACGTTGTTATGGGTCGGACTCATGATGCGCTCTTCATCGTATACCCGACGCCGCGAACGGTGCGGATGAGCTCGTCGGCACCCGACGATGCCGCGTTGAGCTTCTGCCTCAGCGTTTGAATATGCACATCGACCGTGCGCGTTTCGCCCACGTAAGTCACTCCCCACACGTCCTCAAGCAATCTGCCGCGCGAAAGCACCCTGCCCTCGCTGCGCATCAGCGCGCGCAGCAGGTCAAACTCCTTGAGCGTCAGCGCAACGGGAGTTCCCCCGACGCTCACCGTATGGGCGGACGAGACCAGCTCGATCGGCCCGTTAACGAGCGTGTCGTCGGCGCTCACGGCCGGCGCCTGCGCGCGACGCAGCAGCGCGTTTACGCGAGATACCAGCTCCATCATGCCGAACGGCTTCGCCAGGTAATCGTCGGCGCCCGCATCGAGCCCGCACACCTTGTCGAATTCGGTGCCTTTCGCTGTGAGCATCATAACAGGGATGTTCTTCGTCGACGGCAAACTGCGTAACTCGCGGAGAATCTCAAGACCGTCCATTTCGGGGAGCATGATATCGAGCAGCACCAAATCGGGTGCCTTCTCGTCGCAAGCCTTGAAGAAATCGCGGCCGCATGTGAAGCCGGCAGCTTCGAATCCCGCCTGCTTGAGGGCATAGACGGTAAGGTCTCTAATGTTTGTGTCATCTTCGACGTAGTAAATCATGCACGCATCCTGTCCAACGGCCTGCGCGTCGGCGCGCGCCGCATTGCTTATGTAACGTGTATCCATCATCGCGCCAATGCGTCAAGCGCGCGTCGAAGCTTTGTCATGGATGCGTAAAGATGGGAAGCGGGGCAGAACCAACACTCCGCCCCGCATGAGGAAAGGGAAGCTATTATGCGATTCGGCCTTCGAAGAACGCCCGCGTCCGATAATCCGCGCTTGCGGAATTGAGCTTGGGGAGAGGACCGGCCTCAACGGTGCGGCCTTGCACGAAGACGACGCCTTCATCAGCGCAAATCTTTGCAAAGCGCGGGTCAGACGTCGCGAGCACCACAGCACATTCCGTCTTGCGCGCAACCGATTGCAAAGCCTGGCTCATTGTAAAGGAATCCACCTGGTCAAGTCCCGTTGCAGGTTCCGAGACGAGCAGTACGAGGGGACGCTTCACAAGCGCACGGGCGATGGCGACAAGACGCCTCTCAAGTGCGGGAAGCGAGCTTACCGCGCGATCGAGGTGATCGCCCAAACGCCTTTCCGCGTCAAGCGAGCGCAGCACGCGATCGATCTCGGCGGCAATCGCAGCCCTGTCGTGGATACCTCTCTGGCGAATGGAAAACGCGATGGCGTTGCGAACGCTCTGTAGCTCGAAGGAGCCGCCGAAAAACACGCGGGCAACCTTCTCGCGGGCGCGCTCAGCACCGAGCGTGCGATAAGCATCATGCCCGCAAAGCTCGATCGAGCCGCCCATGTCGACAGTCCGAGCGCCGGGAAGCGTGGCTCCCAGTGCGTCAAGCATGGCCTCGATACCGCATCCTCGCGGGCCGCAAAGCGCCGTGACCTTGCCTTTCGCGATATCGAAAGAGACGTCTTCCAACGAGGTGAATGCGCCGAGACGCAAGGTGAACTTGCGCACGCGAACAAGCGGCGCTGCGGATTCGTGGCTTTCGCATGCCGCGCGATGAGCCAGGACACCCAGACCGTTGCGAGCAGCACATGAGGAATGCAGAGGCTCACAAGCCCTCTTCACATTCCTTGCGGCTTTGCGAGGCGCTGCGCTTTCCGCAAGCAAGCGCTCTGCGGCCTCAACGACCTCTCGAGTTTCGGCACTTCTTTTCTCTACGAGCATGGCGTCCGCTTTCCGTCATTCATCATCGGCAGATGCAACCATGTTCTCGCATACACGTCAAAGCCTTGTTGGATGCTCGTTATATCTGAGTAAAATGAAGGGAAATAAAAAACCAGCCGAAAAAGGCTGGCGAGTATTCAAAATGGTGCGGGCGAAAGGACTTGAACCTTCATGGGGTTGCCCCCATACGGACCTGAACCGTACGCGTCTGCCAATTCCGCCACGCCCGCACATCTGCCTCAGTTATTGAAGCGGTTGATTATGTTACTCCACTTCCTTGTTGCGCGCAAGGGGGTTTTGCTCTTTTTCTGCCATTGCTCGTGCAGCTTGACGTTCGGCGCGACGGCGGATCTCGTCTTCGCGCTGCGCCCGCGCCGCTCGCTGCTGCTCGACGAGGCGCTGGGCCTCGAGGGCCGCGCGCTGGGCCTCTCGGTCGGCGCGCTGGCGCTGAGCAACCCTTGACGCCTCGGCACCATGGCGCCCCCTCACGGGCGCTCCCTCGCCCGCACGCGAACCATCAGGCGAAACACGGGATGCTGACACCTCTCGGGAACCACTTGCCCGCGATGGCACACCCTGAGCATCGCATGCTTGAGCGGCTGCATTGCGAGCGGAGCGTGACGCTTGGGGAGAGGTTTCTCTCGCTGCGGCTGCTTGAACGCGCACACGCGATTGCGGCCCAGTTTCACCAGGCCAAGAGCCCTTTTCCTCGCCGCGAGGGACGTCGATGTTCGCTCGGCGCTCGGCACGAGCCGGGGTGCAGTCTGCCATGGCGGCGCGACGCTCCGCACGAGCTCTCCGCTCGGCCCGACGTTCGGCAAGAGTTGACTGGCGTGGCGTCGCTTGCGCCGCCCGAGGGCTTTGCGCCGCCTCCGCCCGAGCCGTTTCACGAGCGGACACCGCCGCAGCCGACGAGCCCTCGGCGCCACGAAGCGGAACATGGTAGCTTCCGGGAACGTATCCTTGGGCGGCCTCGGCCGGCACACCCGCTGCAGAGCTGGGTGAAACGACCTCTGCGTTCACGGGCACAGGAGTCGCGGCCAGGCTGCCCGCAGTACGCGCCGCCTGCTGAGCAGCAGCCTGAGGCCGTCCCTGCGGGGGCACGCCGGCGCCTGACGGCCGCTGCTGCCCGCGAGGACGCGGCGCTCCCAAACGTTTTCCCACCTCATGGTTAAGCTTGGCGAGATTCTGCCGATCGATTTCCACATCTTCGGCCAGATTGCGAACTTCCTGATTAAGCTTGAGCGTCATCGCAATCACCACGACGACGGCAATCGCCATCACGATCAAAATCGCCATCATCAACAAGGGCGAATTCGGCAATGCGCCCACCTCCATCTTTCGCACGCCTATTTCCACAGATGATACCACGCCTCATCACGCGAAATGAAAAAACGCCCCGAGCCGTCGAAACGAACAAGCTCGGGGCGCAAGCAGGCAGAGGGTAGCGCACGCGCCGACTCAGGCGTTCGGGTTGCACGGGAGCTCTCGCTTCGCACGCGGCAGGCGCCGTACGCGAGATGCTATCAGCACGAGACCGGCAACCGATGCAAGACTGGCGCAGGCCGATCCTCAACTGTGCGGAGGAATCATTCAAGCACGTGCCGGCTGCGGTTTCCCCATTGACGAGTTCCCTTAGAGAACCTCGCCGCGCACGGAGAAAGTGACCACCTCGAAGGGAAGCTTCTTGCCGCTGGCGTCGAGAGCGCCCTCCGCGGCACGCTGCAGCCCGCCGCAACAGGGAACCTCCATGCGGCAAACGGTCACCGAGCGAATGTCGTTCATCGCGATGATGGCCGACAGCTTCTCGGTGTAGTCAACCGCATCGAGTTTGGGGCAGCCGATTATCGTGACCCGACCGCGCATGTATCGATCGTGGAACGATGCGTAGGAAAACGCCGTGCAATCAGCGGCGATGAGCAGGTCAGCCCCCTGGTAGTAAGGAGATTGCAGGGGCATGAGCTTTATCTGGCACGGCCATTGGGCAAGCTGGCTTTGCTCCTCGGCTTCGGGGGATGCCTGCGTCTTTTCGGGAGTGTGAAGCATTTGGGCGCGCGAGCCGGGGCAACCCCCGCCAAGATCACCGGAACCGCCCTGCCCCGTATGCACGGCGTGAGCTTTCGCCGCCTGAGCTGCGACCACGGCCGCCTCATCGTAGGGAAGCGCCTCGCGTTCGACAAACGTGATGGCACCCGTCGGACACGAGGGCAGGCAATCGCCCATGCCATCGCAAAAGTCGTCGCGCAAAAGCTTCGCCTTGCCATCGACGATGCCGATCGCGCCTTCGTGGCACGCGTTCGCGCACAGGCCGCAACCTGTGCATTTGTCCTCGTCAATATGGATAACCGCTCGAATCATGAACTCCCCCTAAAACAATTTACCTTGCCGCCGGTTCTACCCCGCACCCAGGAAGGGCAGAAGGCGGCTTCGACTACGCTCTCGGCGCCCCCGTTTATTCGACGGTGCCGTACTTCTGTCCCCAGGCATGCCCTCCGACAGCGGAGTTCAGCTGATCGCACAAACGACGGCGCGTGAAGGTGCTCGGAGGCAGCAGGTTCACAATTTCTTGAAGCTCATCGGGCAGATCGACCGCCTCGGCCGCTAGGATCACATCGAGCCTGCGCACCTTGCGCGCGCCAGGGACGCCGGCCATATCGGCAATGCGCTCCTCTTCCGTCAAATCCGCGAACAGGGAGTCGACCACCTGCTGCAGCGCACCGTAATAAGGGCTCTTCTCTCGAGACGACATGGCGCCTACGCCTCCCCACCCTCGCTGAAGGCCGCGGCGATTTTCTCGCGCAGCGCATCTGCCAGCGCGCTCATCTGCTCGTCAGTCGCAGATGCCACCTGGGGCTCCCCTTCGCCTCGCCCGTCCCCACTTGAAGGCAACTCAGCGGCAACGGATGCATCGGCCGCAGACACGCCTGCCGTGCGGCACACCGCGACATCGAGCCCCGCCGTCGTGGCAGCAAGTGCTCCTGTGTAGGCGGGAGTGGCGGCGCCGGTCGCGCGCAAGAACTGAACGCCCGAAGCTCGCAGACGCGCGGCGGCGTCGACAACGGCGTCGGGGCAGTAGTACGGGTTCGCATCCGTGGGACCGCCCTGCTTCGGCTTGTGCTCGGCAACTGCCAGCTGCACGAGAATTGGCAGGTCGCAGGCAGCTTCGGCGCGCTTCGCGAGCGCGCAGGCAGCTTCGATCCCGCACGCCGTGGAAAAGCCCGCCACCGAAGCGCCATACTCGCCCATGATCGCGCAGGCCTCTTCGAGGGTTCCTCGCCCACTCGCAAGCGTGCCGTCCGCAAGCACATCGACCGACGCGAACGCGGGCATGTCGCTCACCTGACGCACGCCCATGAGCGCGCACAAAAGGTCGCTCACCGTGGTGAACCCGTTCAAGAAGAAGGCGTCGAATTGCTCGCCCTCGAACAGGCGTGCAGCGCGGGCATACTGGTCGCGGTTCTCGTTGAGCGACGCTTTGCTCGATGCGTCGAGGGGCAAACCGCACGGCCCGATTTCAACAAGGACGTGCTGTGGTTTCAGTGGCCGCAGAACCTCGAGCGAGGCGCGAGCCACGTCGCAGGCGCGATCCTCCATTCCGACCTGCGCCATTCGAGCGGGCGTGATTCCCGCGGTGCTCGTCACAAGACATTGGGCTCCGGCCATGGACTCCAGGCGCATCGCTTCCTGAATCGAATCGGGCTCGAGGACGGTCATCAGCTCGAGGTCGCGATCGACGTCGACGCCCTGGCGCGCGAGCGCAGCGGAAACGGGGGCGGAAACGACGAGCATATCTTTGTCGAAGCGAAGGGCAATGTCGGGCATGGAGGCATCCTTTCTCGTTTCCCCCATCATAGCGTATGCACGCGGAAGGGCGAGTCTCGAGACCCCACGCCTCACATCTCGCATAGCGTGGGGAGCACCGGCGGATGGAAAGGCCCGAAAACAAGTACGCCAGAATAGCGACCCCGGAAGCTCGGCGTGGTCGGCTTCAACGCTATTCTCAACACATCATAATAGATGAATGCAACTATTCTCATCCAGGGGCGAACGGCGCGCTTTTCGGGGTGAGCGGAAACGTTACCGCACTTCACCGCCCATATCGCGCCGTTCCGCCCCGGAGCGCGTTTTTTTTGGCAACCCTTCATATAATGACGTCAGCAGCTGAGAAGGCTCCCCTCCTTCCTCACTGCACTGCTTTCATACCCCTAGAAAAGCAGAAGCGACGCATCTATAAGCGTCGCAAATCCCCTCCTTGGGCCCAGCGGGAGCTCCCCTCTCCCCTGGGCCAATTCTTTCTCCAAGATGGAGCCTGGCGAGCCATTATCTTCAAGCTGGCTCACCAGGCACCATCGAACCTCCC
>NZ_CAKUAL010000029.1 GCF_934636505.1 uncultured Ellagibacter sp. | reverse complement strand
GAGGCCGAAGGTGCTCGCCTGCTAAGTGAGTATGCCCCAAAAGGGCATCTAGGGTTCGAATCCCTACTTCTCCGCCACGATTTGCACAGCCCCCGCAACCGCGGGGGCTTTTTTAGCTGGAAAGCGAATCAGCGAGAGAGAATTCACATAAGAAGAGCCCAGAAAGCTCCGCGCGGAAAACGCAAGCGGGACAGCGCCCACGGACGGCGCGAACAGCACGAGCGGTCTATTTCCTGAATCTCCACCACTTGAAGCCGGAGGCCTTCTCGGGCTTCTTACGGTAATTCGGGTTGTGCTTGATGAACGAGCGTCGGCATAAAAGCGTCACGGCAAGACCGATGAGCGTCGTCGCCAGGAAGCTTGCTGTGAGCTCGAGAACGTCAATGTTCCCCTCGAACAGCGCATACAGCGACGCCAGCGCAAAAAACGCGGAGAGTATGCTCATCAGGAACGTGAACAGCTTGAGGAGAATCTCTTTCGCCTTCGTCGGGGAATACAAAAACATCGCGACCACATACACCACGCCCGCTACGAGCGCAAGCACGATGACCAGCGGAACGATTCGCGAAAGTCGGGCTAACAGGGGCATAGGCGCGCCTAACTCTGATCGGGCACGACGGCCGCCTTAAGCGAGCCGAACATGGTCGTTCTCGCCCACCAGCCGCGCGATTGAGCCGCCGCGGCAACCGAGCACGCCACGTTGAAATCGCGGCACACGGCGAAGGTCGTCGACCCGCTGCCGCAAAGAAGCGACGCCTCGACCCCCGCTTGGCGATGCAGCCAAGCGCGAACGTCGGCAAGCTCGGGAAGCACGCTTTCGGCTGCAGGCGACAAGTTGTTCACCAGGGGAACGTCGCACGCTGTCTGCGCCGCCTCGGCAGCGGCAGCCGCATCCTTGTCGACCTTTTGGGGGTTCCCATCGAAGGTGCGGTACGCCTCAGCGGTCGACACGCCCAAATCGGGCTTGACCAGCACAAGCGGCTTTTTCATCACTTCGAGCTCATGGTCGAACAGCTCGCCCGTGCCGGTGAAACACGCGCAACCTCCATGGAGGAAGAACGCCACGTCGCTGCCAAGCTCGTGCGCAGCCTCCTCGATCAGAGGGTCGTCCTCGGGGATGCCCCACAAGCGAGCTGCGCCGACAAGCGCCGCCGCCGCGTCGGAAGAGCCGCCGCCCAAACCGCCCTCGTGCGGGATGTTCTTCTCGATGCGAATGTTAATCGCGTCGTCGTAAGAGATATCTGCCTTACGAGCGAGCAGGTCAATCGCCTTGAACACGATGTTGTTGCGCACAGAAACGTTGAGGGGTGCCACTCCCCCGCGCGCATCGCAGCTGACCGAAATGAGAATATTATCCGCAGGGCCAGCGCTCGCCGTGTTCGTTGGCGCGCCTTCTTCGGCGGATTCAAGCGCCGCGCGCGCGGCAACGATGTCGGAACGCTTCATGTACAGAATATCGTGAAGCGCCACGGCATGAAGGACGGTCGACACGTCGTGGTATCCATTATCGCGGCGATCGCCGATGCTCAGAAACAGGTTCACCTTCGCCGGCGCCACAAGCTTAAGCCCTGCGCCCTCGATCTGCGCCGTGCGCGCAATGGAGATCATATCGACCGGGACCTCAAGCGAGGCACGCTGACGACTCATGCATTCTCCCTGCTCAAGGGCGAACGTTTCACGTGAAACGTTCTCGGCGGAGGCCTCGGCGCGCACATCGGCAGCTGAGCCACCCGCAACAGCCGCATCGGCGGGCGCATCGGCGGCCGTCACCCCAGTGCCGGTCTCCCCAGGCATGCCGCCCTCAGTCACAGCAGCTTCTTCATTGCAAACGATTTCGTCAGTCATTTCTTCCTCTTGTTCGCGAAAAAATCCTTTAGGAGCGCCGAGCACTCGTCGGCAAGAACCCCAGGCGTCACCTCGAACGTGTGGTTCAAACGCTCGTCGGCATTGACCTGGTAGAGCGTTCCTACAGCCCCAGCCTTCGGGTCGGAAGCTCCGAAAACGCAGCGGGCAATGCGCGACTGGTGCATCAGCCCCGCGCACATGATGCAGGGCTCGAGCGTCACGTACACCGTGCAGTCCGAAAGGCGCCAAGCATCGAGCACGCGCGCCGCTTCCTGCATGGCAAGAAACTCTGCATGGCCTGCGGGGTTCTTCGTCGTCTCCCGCAAGTTGCACGCTCGGGAAATCACACGCGGCTCAGCCAAGGGGCGCCTCGTCCCTCGGTCTATCGGCTCGTAGACCACCACGGCGCCGATAGGCACCTCGCCAAGCGATTCCGCACGTCGAGCCTCCGCGATGGCAAGCCTCATGTAATCTTCGTCGTTCATGCGCCCATTATAAGGCACAACAAGGCCCCGGCCAAAGGCGTTGCGCACGCGTTACGAGGAAAGGAAAGAACCTGCGCACTGCCTTATAGTCGGGGCCTAGAGGTGCCCCGCGGCCGCACGGGCCTCGATCAAGAGGCCCTACATCACGTGATCAAATCGCGATGCTGGGGTGCTGCGGCCGCATCAGGGCTCATAGTCAATCAGCTACTGCCTCTCATCCCCCTTCTCCCTTTTGCGAAGCGCGCCGAACGCTGCAGCGCCGACAGCACCCGCGGCAAGAATCGTCAGGGCTGCCACACATGCGATGGGCATCGCTGTGTCACCCGTCTTCGCGAAGCGCGCAGGGGGCTTGCCGGGCGTGCCCGGAGTTACTGCAGGAACAGGCTTCGTGTACGTGTTCTTGAACGTCGGAGGCGTTCCGTTAGGCCAGGTCACATTCGCGACCAGGTTGCCCTTGTCGTCATCGGTCACAACAACGGTCACCTTGTACGAGCGGCCGTCGTAGGTGATGCCGGTCTGCCCGTCGTTCATCTCGACCAGCGTGAAGTCGTACGTTCCGACCTTGTCGAAGTCGATCGCGGGGAACTCGATGCGGCCGTCGGCGGCGTTCTTCGCCTCGTACGTGCGACCGTCGGCACCCGTCAGCTTGAAGGTGAACTCGCCCGCCGCGAGCGTACGACCCTCGAGGGTCTTCGTCGCGCCGATGATCACCGTCGTACCCTTGGCCTTATAGGCGTTCTTGAAGACCGCCCCATCGGTGCTATCGATGGCAAAGTCAACCCTCAGCTCGTTGTCGATCTCCACAACATCGGCCGTGACCTGGTACGTCGTCGCGTCATAGGTGACACCGGCAGCTGTGGTTCCCGCACCGATCTCGCGCATCGTGTAGATGTGCGTGCCCGCCTCGGTGAACTCGATGTCCGAGAACACCACGTTCCCGTCAGCATCGTTCGTACCCGTGGAGACGACCTTGCCGTTCTCGAGCAGCTCGAAGGAGAACTCGCCCGCGACGAGCGCTCGACCCTCAAGGATCTTCTTCGCCACAGGAGCCGCGAAGATCGGGTCAGGATCTGGGATGATCGGCGGCGTGTAGGTGTACGTATTGGTGAAGGTGCGCAGCGGCGTGCCCTTCACGTAATCCTGCACGTTGGTCACATTCGCCGTGACGTTGCCAGCGTTGTCCCTGGTCACCGTAACCTCGAAGGTGAAAGCGGGGTTCGGGTCGTTCGTCACGTCAGCGTGTCCGCCCGCCTTCTCGGTGATGGTGTAGTGGAACACGAGCGTGTTGGCGTCAGCAGGCGGATTGTCGGTCGTCGGGCCATCGCCCGCAGGCTTTGCCGCAGGAACCGCCGCGCCGTCACCAGCAGGAGCAGCCCCTGCGTCGGCAGGTGCGCCTCCCTCGCCCTTGTCAGCATCGCCCAAATCGGGTGCCAACGCGCCAGCCTCAGGTGCCGCCGCAGCGTCTGCCGCAGGGACGTCGCTCGCTACCGCCTTGTCAGCCGCGTTCGACTCGCTCGCAGCGGACTTAGCAGCAGCAGAAGCGCTGTTGATCACGATAGGACCGTTGTCGAACAGGCTCGCGTCGAACGTGATTACGCCGAAGTCGACCGACCCGTCGGCACCATTGTGCGTCGTCGTCGCCACAGGCATCGGAGCATTCGCCTCAGCAGCGGTCAACGTGAAGGTGAACAGCCCCGTCATATCCGGCATTTCGACCGCGGAGTTGTTGACGAAGCGCTTGAACGCGTTCACGGGAATCTGATTGTCGTCATACTCGAAGCCGGCGACATTCGTGAACTCGCGCGTGTTGGGCGTGGTCGTGAGCTGGGCGGTCGCCACAAGCTTGTCCGTATGGACGCCGTTTTCGTCAAGGTCGGTTACCGTCACCGTAAACTCGGCAACGTTGCTCGAGTACTTAATGCCACCGATAATGTGCCCAGCGTTCGTCTCGGTTACGCGGTACTTATAAACTCCAACCTGGTTATAAGTGATGTCCCCGAACGAAATCGGGGCATGGCCCGTAGCGGGGTCAACCATGTCGGCGCCGACCGTCACGATGGTATCGCCTGGCAGCGGAGCACCCATGGTCAGCGGCTCGAGCAGGAAGCTGAACGCGTCATTGGCTTCCCAATCGCGCCCCTCGAGCACCTTGCACAGCCCGAATCCCGCTTGGGTATCGAACGTCGCAGGGTCAGCTGCATAAGCATTCGTGAAAGAAACCTTGTTGCCAGCCGCACCATCGACCGTGGTCGTTATCACAAGCGCGCCCGCATTGTCGGAAGCAACGCTGATTGCAACGTTGTGCATCGTCTTGTCATACGTCATGCCAGGCGCCCCGATGGAAGGCACGTTCTCGAACACGTCGAAGGTGAACATCTTACCCGCGTCGTCCTGCGTGAAGTGCAGGTCGGTAAGCAGGGTCGCCTCGTACGCGACGCCCGCAGCACGGGGCTCGGAATTCACAAACGTGCGCGTGCCGTCGCCGCCGAGCAGCGCCGCAGCAGCGTCATTGGTGCCAGCGATGTGGAAGGTGAATTCGCCCTGGTCCATATCGCGACCGTTGAGCGTCTTGCTCAGGACGAGCCCGGCGTAGTCGCCTTCCGCCGTATAACGGTTGGTGAAGTCGAGCGAGTTCTCGACCGTCCGCGTTGCCGCAAGCACGCCGTCGTTGTCGGTCACCGTCACCACGATTGTGGCGGTATGGCGATCGAACGCCATGCCCTGCGTACCATCAGCGGGAATCCGCTGGCTGTTCCACGAATTCTCGCGCACCATGAAGGTGTACGTACCCGGCTTGGCAAACGTCGCATCGCTGAAGGAGAAGTCGACCGCCTGGCCGTTCGTTCCTCGCAGCGCAACCGCGTCGGTGCTCGTCAGACGGACAGCGCCGTTCGCGATGGCAGACTGCGTCGCGTCATCGCCAGGGAGCAGCACGAACCCGAAGGTCTCGTTCGGGAGCATGTCGCGCCCAGTGAGGGTCTTGGTGCCCGCCGCGAAGTCCTCGGCGGGAACGCTCACGGATTCAGGCGTATAGGAATTGCGGAAGGTTGCGAACGGTTCGGCCGGAGAGCCTTGCGCCGCATCGGCAAGCTGGTAGCTCGCCGTCCAAACCACGACCTGCTCGTTGTCGATTACCTCGCTCGCAATGTCTACCCTGACGACCCACGTGGACTCATCATAGGTCATGCCAGTCTGAAGCAGGGACGCGTCAGCGTCGGCAACGTTTATCCAGTTGCCAGCACCATCCGGTACCAACTCAGTGATGCGATACTCGAACGACTCACCGATCATGTCGCCCGTGAAGACGATGTCCCCGAACGTCACGCTGCCGTCGGCGTTAACTTCGCCGATTGGGTTTGCGGGCATCGGGGCCCAATCCACGACTGGCTCGATGCGGAAGTTGAACATACCGCGCGCAAGGGGATTCGCACCCGAGTTGTCGGTATATTCCTTCTTCACCGAGGGATTCCACTTCGCTTCCCTCGCGGCGAACTCGTTGGTGAACGTTGCGGCGTCGACGCCGTCATCGGACTGGACGCTTGCGCCGTCGTCGGCGTTGATCTGCACCATGACGCTTGACACATTCAGTATGCCCTGATGGATGGCATTGTCGCCCTGCTCCGCAAGCTCTTCGGTCACCGTGACGACCACGCGATAGCGCGCCTGCGACAAGGACATGCCAGCTCCGGCGCCTACGGTCTGATCCTCACTGATTTCGTAAACGTACGTACCGGGCTTCGTGTACGTGATGTTGCCGAACGTGCCAGCCGCATAACCGCCGTCAACCAGGTCCTGCTTGGTGAGGACGATCGAATTCACAGGCTCGCCATTCTCGTCGAGCGGCATCGGAGCGTTGTCGGTCGTGGGGGTAAGGATGAAACGGAAGGCGTCGTTGTCGGTCCAGCTACGACCGGTCAGCACCTTCTTGACGGCAAGGGCATCGTCGTTATCGAGCGTGCCGCTCGGACGATAGGCGTTCGCGAATTCAGCCTTCGCCTGCGCACCAGCAGCGATCGTTCCCGTCGCAGCTTGCGGGTCGTTGTTCTCCGCAGGAGCTATCTGGTCGAAACCAGTCGTAGGCTGCTCGCTGACGAGGTATTCCCAGCCCGCGCTCAAACCGCGGATGATGAGCGTCTCGCCGTCCTTGAGCGAGTGCGTCGCCTTTCCGTTGTTGTCGAACGCGATAGTGAACGCATCGCCCACCGGCTCGTTGTTCGCATCGCGGACCTCAGCGGGGAATTCCTGTCCCTCCGCCTTGTCAATCTCAATGGTGAAGGTGAACGTGTCGTTGGCAAAATCGGCACGATCGTAGCCCTCGGGGACGACCAGCGACTTGGAGATAGCCAGCGTGCCCGGCTTCTCGATGATGAGCTTTCCGTTATTGCCCAGATGGCAGGCGATATTGCTCCCCGACCACACGGGATTGAGAACCGTCGTCGCCGTCGCTGTCGGATTGTCGCCCTTGACCGTTCGCAGCTCGTTGATATAGGTGAAGCGCGGAGTACCCGCCTTGAACACCGCGTTGCCGGAAGCGTCAGTGCCGATATAGCCAAGCCACGACTCGGGAATATTGCCCGAGAACTGGATGGTGCCCGACCGCAATGTGGCTTTCCCATTGTCGATCTCGTACCAGCTGCGCTTGTAGTAGTAGGTGCCATCTGCGCTCAGCGCGCCCTTAGCAGGCACCGTGCACGCCTCATCCGTGTAGATCGGCGTTTCCTCGGTCATGTAGTAATAGCTGTTGGCCTTCGCAGGGGTGAACGTCGCCGTAACGTCGCCGTCCTCGCCGCCGCTCCACTTGTTCGCGTGGAACGCCACACCGTCGCCGGTCGTGTTTGCCTCGATGTAGGCGGCAAGCGTCGCATCGGGGTTGCCCAACGCGCTTCCCACGTCTTCCTTCACACTCGACTCGAAGAATACGCGAATGGGGAACGTCATGTCGACATGGCCCGTTCCAGCCGATTCGTCAACCTGGAAATGACGCAGCGGGATAAGCGCTGCCGGAATCTTCACTTCGACGAGGTCGCCCGTCGCCAGATTATCCGACTTGGTCACCGTGATGACGATCGAATTCAGGTTACCCGAAGGATAGAGCACGTTGCCCGCTTCGCCCGAGAACGTGTACGTGTCGACTTTTCCGCTCGTCGATTTCACCGGATTTTGGAACAGCTGTTTCGCAAACACGATTGTCGTGAACGAATCGACCTTCATGTAGTCGCCGAGTTGGTCGGTGAAGGTGATGTACCCCGAAGTCGAGGGGTCATAGCCCTGCTGCACTTCGGTGGGAAGGCCCGTCGAGCTTGTGATCTCCTGGGAAATCTCGTCGAAGAGGGTCTTCAGGTCGGCCGCGTTCGAAGCCGCTTTGTAGAAATCGGAATCGGCAGCACGCGCTCCGAAGTTCCAGACCCATCGGCCGGACTCCCAAGGCCATTGGCCATTCTGCCATGAATAGCTTGCCGTAGGATAGTTGCTCGAAACGGCATGCATGAATTTGTTTTCGTCACTGGTTCCGCTGTTCGCGGGATCGGCCACGGGATTCGCACCGCTGAAGATGCCGACGGAGTAAACGGTCGCCCCCGCGTCCTTCATCGACTTCGCAGCGGAGACGGCATCGCCCGCCACTCCGTCTTCGAAACCGCTGCTGCTCGTTGGCGAACCGTCGGTGAAGAACACCACTACCTTCTTGGCGTTCTCGCGACCCGACGTCTGATCAGCCGCAAGCTGCAACCCATAGTCGGCCCGCGTCGAACCGGCGGGGCTGATGGCATTGACAGTCGACTTCAACTCGTCCGCCGACGAGCCGACGCACGAGGTCAGGTTCTTCATCACCTGGCTGAAGTTGTAGGTGTAACCGCCCTTGCGATAGGTACCATTACCAACCTGATTGCTTTTATCCCCCGAGAACTTCACGAGCGAAACCTGATGCTGCTGGGCGGGGTCGCTTATGTTCGCGTTCTGCTTCGCGATCTCGTCGATGAACGAGTTCGCCGCAACCTTGAGCGCGTCGATCCTCTTCGTGCTGTCGCCATTGCCCATAGGATCGTCCATCGAGCCCGAAGCGTCGAGCACCAGCACGATATCGAGCGGCTGCGCGATCTTCGACTTCAAGTTCGATGTGGACGAAAGCGCCGAGAACGCCGTGAGGAAGTCCGCCTCGGGGCTCTTCGCGATCGTCATCGTCCCGTCCGCCCCCGTCAGGACGACGTCCTCAGTCGACACCGTCTTATCAGTCCAGATGCGGCCGACGCTCTGGGTCGAGTAGTCCAGACCCCAGTCCCTCCACGAGCTTGCCGTGTTGGGGTCGGCCACTGTGTCCTTATCACCTGCGGCATAGGGCGTGGTTCCTGCGCCCGACGCGCCCGATTCCGCAGAAGCGCCTTCATCGGCGAACGAAAGTGTCGGCATGCCGACAGTCAGCGCGAGAAGCGCTGAAAGTAAGATGTTACGAATCTTGGTGCGTTTCATGATGAAACCTCCGTCCCACTTGCCTCGGGGTCTTCATGTGCTCGATACTGTCTCGCGCCAGAAACGGCACCCTTCCTATTCCCGTCTCCATTCATTTCTCCTCTCCTCGTATACGCGCATCGACTTGCGCACTACTACCCTCCATCATGAGGGGAAGCGAGCGAGAGGGTAACGTTCGTAGATGCGCAAGGGGGGTTTCGTATATACGAAACCCCCCTTGTGAGTTTTACCCGTCTATTCGCATCGACGGTCCGCATTTTCGAAAAGGAATAGGACGCGAAGCATCCCAATTTGCGGCGATTTCGGCGACTCGGCCAAAATGTCCCCCTTGAAAGGGTCGTTCACGATATCGCAATCACCTACCCCATTTTCAACCTGTATAATGACGGTCAGAGGAAAACTGTTCAATCAAGAATCGGAAAAGACTTTTTATGAACGCCATTGCGAAAAATACCTTTGTCGCGATGGTTT
Source organism: uncultured Ellagibacter sp. (assembly GCF_934636505.1). Classification (GTDB taxonomy): domain Bacteria; phylum Actinomycetota; class Coriobacteriia; order Coriobacteriales; family Eggerthellaceae; genus Ellagibacter. Next base: position 14,895 of record NZ_CAKUAL010000029.1, on the reverse strand, counting down.
CGCTCGCGCTTTTCTACTTCATTTTTCTCGAGAGCAATTCGTTTTACCTCTCGAGCATGTCGTCCTTTTCGCTTGAGCCTGGGTTCGTTACAACAATTGTCCCGATAATGGGCCTCAATGCCTTGGGATTCCTCTGCTATCCGCTCTACAGCTTGAAGCTTTCTCGAAGAAAACGGCGGGGAGTGGCTCTCGTTTTCGCCATCCTCTGGGTTGCAAGCCTCATCGTTGCAGCGACGGTCTCCTCGCCTATCGCGATTGTCGGGGCTGGTTACCTCTCGTTTTTCATTATGGGCGTCCTCGGCGGCGGTGCTTATTTTGGCGTGGCGATGATGCTTGCGCGAAGCGATCGCCTGACCACGTGCGTCGCGCTCGCTCATGCCGCAGGGATTCTCCTTCATCTGATTTGCTTCCACATTCCACTGGGAAGAGCGGGCGACGCCGCCTTTTTAGGCCTTGGTATCATCGCCTTCTCGCTCGTGGCGCTCTTCGGCTGGCCGTCGCTTCAAGTACCCTGCGAGGGGGCAGCGGTGGACCGCATGGGCAATCCGATATATCCTCGCAAGATTCTCGACCTTCAGGGATTCGCCGCTTCGCCCAGCCTTCAAGAGCCACGGCGCTTCGCCCTCCAACTTGTCGCGCTGACCATTCTGCTCGCGGTGCTGTTTAACGTCCTTAACAGCGTAACTTCACTCGGAACCCCCTGGGTCAATCAATACGCCGAAGCCTGGCCCCGGCTTGTCGTCGCAGTCTGCGGGGTCGCAGCAGGCATATTCTTTGACCTCGATCGTCGCCGCCATATGGGAACGGCGGTCCTCTGCGTCGCTTTCCTTGCAACAGCCGCGGCGCTTGCCGCAGGGTCGGGCTTGAATATCACCGTCTGCCGCGTTGTGTTCTACGCAGGATCGGGGATCTTCGCTGTTTTCTACTTATCACTGTTCATCTGGCTCGCGGCCTATATGCGAGTTCCCCAACTTTGGGCGGGAATGGGGAAGGTTATCAGCAACGTTGTCGCGCTGGTCGTCACGATTCCTTCGGCCGCCCTCGCGCAAGCCAATGACCAGGCGCTCACTTCGCTCGCCTTTGTGCTGTTCGCGGCTGTTCTCATCTTGATGACGCGCGCAGGGATGCTCGCCCCCGACTATGAAGAGCGCATCTCATCGTATTCCGAAAAGTCGGCAGGCTCCGAAGAAACGCCCGATCATGAGAGCGCGGTTGATACCGACCAAGAACCCCCCGAGATGGCTCCTCCTCGAAGCCCCGAGGAGACTCTTGCGGCATTTTGCGAGTCGTATGGACTCACGAAGCGGGAAAGCGACGTTCTCGCTGCAGTGGTCTCGGATGAGCGGCCGCTCAAGCACGTCGCAGCAGAGCTGGGCGTCGGGCTGCGAACCGTTCAACATCATCTCACTTCGCTGTACAAGAAGACGGGCACCCAAACGCGCACCGGCCTGACCGCGCGTTTCATCGAGGAGTCGCAAAACGGCGCGCAAGCAAGGGAGAACCGCGAGGATTAGCCCAGCGAGAAGGCAGAAAGCGCGAGCGCAGAAGATGCCAGCGGCGAATAAACTCGAGCAGCGAAGGCGCCAGCAACAAGTGGCGCGAACGGCGAAGACGAAAGCGGCGCCATCGCGAAAGCAATCCTTCATCAAAAAAGGCCTGACGGCATTACCCATCAGGCCTTTCATTTTACAATCAGTTGAATCCGAAGCGTGTTCGCATCCGTTGCGCGCTAGCCGATCTTGCAGACCCAGCCGTGCTTGTCCTCGAGGGCGCCGTCCTGGATGCCCGTGAGCGTTTCGCGGAGCTTCTTCATCACCGGGCCGATCTCGGTGCAACCAGCAGGGAAGACAACTTCCTGGTCGGCGCCGTTGACCTTGTTGTCGATCTGACCGACTGGGGAGATAACCGCCGCAGTGCCGCACAGGCCGCACTCAACGAACTCGCCACCAGCGACCTCTTCCCAGGTGACATAGCGTTCGTCGACCGTCATGCCCAAATCCTTCGCAACCTGAACAAGGCTGCGACGCGTGATGGAAGGCAGGATGGAGTCGGTGTGCGACTTCGGCACCACGAGCGTACCGTCCTCCTTCACGAACAGCACGTTCGCGCCGCCCGTTTCCTCAACGTAAGTGCGCGACTCGGAGTCGAGATAGAGGTTCTCGGCATAGCCGCCGCGATGCGCCTCCATCGTCGGGCGCAGCGACATAGCATAGTTCAAGCCCGCCTTGATGTTGCCCGTGCCATGCGGTGCGGCGCGGTCGTACTCGGAGACGCGCAGCTTGATCGGCTTCAAGCCGCCTTTGAAGTACGGGCCGACCGGCGTAACCAGGATGCGGAAGGTGTACTCGGGAGCGGGGGCAACGCCGATGACCTCGCCCGAACCGATCATGAACGGACGCACGTAGAGCGTAGCACCCGAACCAAACGGCGGCACCCAGGCGGCGTTCGCGCTCACAACGGCCTTCACGGCCTCGATGAACTTGTCCTTCGGGAAGCCAGGCATCTCGAGACGCTCGGCGGAGGCGAACATACGCTCGGCGTTCATGTCGGGGCGGAAGCAGACGATCGAGCCATCCTCGGTGGTGTAGGCCTTCAGACCCTCGAAGACCTCCTGGCAATAGTGGAAAATGCCCGCGCACTCGGAAAGGTGCAGGTCGTGATCGGTGGTCAGGCCGCCCTCATCCCATTCACCATCTTTCCAATGCGCTTCAAAGCTGTAGTCGGTCTTATGGTAGCCGAAATCGAGGCTGCCCCAGTCCAGGTCTTTTTTCTCGACGGTCATCGTTTGCTCCTCATAAATACTGGCGCGAATTCATATACGCATCTTGCACGATACAACGAACTTTAGCCGCGTAAAGCAAAATTTGCCGAACGGACATATTGAACTGCTATGAATAGGGAGCTTGCGCTTGGACAGGGGTTGGAACGAGCGCGACGGGCGCAAGACGAGGCACCGTCGGGACGCGCGCACAAAGGAGACTTGGAGAATTCCGACAGATGGCGCCGCGTCAATCAAGCACCTGATATAATCTGGTCTCACTGGAGGAATGGCCGAGTGGTTGAAGGCGGCAGTCTTGAAAACTGTTGAGCCGCAAGGTTCCGTGGGTTCAAATCCTACTTCCTCCGCCAGGTCAATACACGCCCGATACCCTCGGGCGTTTTTCATTTCCGGGAGAAGGATTTGAACCGATGAGGTGGAATTCCGGCCCGCAGGGCAAAAACGCTCCAGCGAAGCGTTTTTAGGAATTCGCCCGACCGAGCTTGCGAGGGAGGGGCTGCGGCCTCGGAGCGGACGCGAAATCCTACTTCCTCCGCCAGGTCAACACACGCCCGATGCCCTCGGGCGTTTTTCATGCCGCCAACGCAGATGGGCCCCGCTTGTCGCGAGGCCCATCCGTGAGGCTACATCTCAAAGGGAACGCCATCGCGTTCGCACTGCAGCTTCTTCTTGCGCATTTGGCAGATGGAAACGGCCTTGCCGTTGTAGATGTTCATCTGCTTGTAACCGCAGTTTCCATAGCCGCTGCACGCGCGGCACTTCAGCTGATCGAGCGTGAACCCGTCGAGGTCCTCGTCGGTCATAAGCCGCACATTGCCCTTCGGAAATTTCGGCGGCATGCGCACCTCCTCTCCCTCTTCCAACTCCTCCTGGTAAGGGCATTATAGCGCCCTTACCAACAAAAACTAGCGCTCGGAGATCGGCGTGTACGGACGGCTTCCGCTGCGCGTGCTCTTGTATGCCGGGCGGATGATGCGCTTACCCGCAACGATCTCCTCGAAACGGTGAGCAGCCCAACCCGCCATGCGGGCGCAGGCGAACAGGGGAGTGTACAGGTCTTCGGGAATCCCCATCATGGAGTACACGAAGCCAGAATACATATCGATGTTCGCACACATGTCCTTCTTCGTGCCGCGCTCGCGCAGAATCACCTCGGGCGCCAGGCGCTCGATGCTCTCGAGGAGCCGGTATTCCGCCTCGAATTCCGTTCCCTCGGCGAGATTCTTCGCATACTTCTTGCAAATCACGGCGCGCGGGTCGGAGAGCGTATACACCGCATGTCCCATGCCGTAGACCAGGCCCGACTTGTCATAGGCCTGCTTGTTCACGATCTTCGCCAGGTAATCGGCAACCTCGTCGTCGTCTTCCCAATTCGACACATGCTGCTTTATGTCGGCCTGCATCGCCCTGACCTGGTGGTTCGCGCCGCCATGTTTCTTTCCCTTAAGAGAGCAGATGGCCGCCGCATACACCGAATACGGGTCCGTGTCGGCCGAGGACATGACGCGCGTGGTGAACGTGGAGTTGTTGCCGCCGCCGTGCTCGGCGTGCAGGCACAGCATGACGTCGAGCATGCGCGCCTCTTCCGGCGTGAACTCGCGATTGGGTCGAAGCATCGACAGGATGGTCTCAGCCGTCGACTGGCCGGAGATAAAGCGATGCATGATCATGGAGCCGTTGTGGTAGCGCGCCTGCTGGGCATAATAGGTAAGGACCATCATGCGCGGCACGCGCGACATGAGGGAAATTGCCGTGTTGATCTCGTGCTCGGGAGAGCGATCTTCCGCATTGGGGTCGTAGGCATACAGAAGAAGGATCGAGCGGGCCAGCACGTTCATGATGTCAGGCGGGGTGTCCTTCAGGATCATCGATGCGGTGAAGCCGTCGGGCAGCTCGCGCTGCGCATCGATCGCAGCGATGAAGGTGTCGAGCTGGTCTCGCGTGGGCAGCTCGCCGAGAAGCAGCAGGTAGGCTACCTCTTCGAAGCTGAAACGAGTCGTGGAGCTCTCCTCGCCGAGCAGGTCGGTAATCTCGTAACCGCGCAGGCGCAGCGAGCCCTCGTCAGGCAGCTTGTCACCGTCGGAAAGCAGATAGCCGTGCACGTTCGAGATGTTCGTCATGCCCGCGAGCACGCCGGTGCCGTCGGCATTGCGCAAGCCTCGTTTCACGCGGAACTTCTCGTAATAGGATGGGTCGATGTAATTGATTCTCTCGAACTGCTTATAGAGATCGATACGCTCGTCGTTCATGCGCGTCACCTTTCATTCTCGTTTCACCATGATAACGCCTTGCAACGCCCGACCGCTCAACGCTCCCGGGATTCGGCAAATCTGCGCGAGAATGTAATCTGCGCGCAATAAGAAGAAGAGGGCGCCCCAGAAAATGAGGCGAGGCAAGTGAGGCGAAACGGCCCCACGAGCAGGCAATTCGATTTCGCCCCCATTTTTTTGAAAAAAGTTGTTGACACCTTCCTCATCCACTGGCATAATATCCGTTGCTGTTTAGAAGTGCGCCATTACCTCAGCTGGATAGAGGGACTGACTACGAATCAGTACGCCGGGGGTTCGAATCCCTCATGGCGCACCATTTCAGCTTATTACTCCGCAACGATTGGGTCACCAACACGTGCGGTTTTTTTATTGTTGGAGGAAAGGTCCGTACTTGAAGGTTCGAAAACATAAGCCTCACAGTATGTAACCCTTCGGCTCCCCGCGTCGGCAGTCGAGGGTCGACTGCAATGCGCCAGGCCTGACAAAGATTTTACCTGGGAAAATTCCCCCGAGTGGTACGATTCCAAAGCACGGCCTAACGGCGCATCAGAACGTAAGGGAGCGCCATGCTTTATCTATCCCAAATGCTGGGGAAGCCCGTTGTGGATTCCGCCGGCGAGAAAATCGGCACGATCTCCGACCTCGCAATCTCAACCGGCGAGGTCTTCCCCCGCATCACGAGCCTCGCCTTCCAAGGGCCGGGCAAAGTGCCCTTCATGATTTCCTGGCGAAAGTACGTCGACGAGTTCGACGACGAGGGCATCAAGCTTTCCGTCGATTCGCCCGACATCCGCTTCAGCTACCTGCAGCCCGACGAGGTGCTTCTTGCGCGCGACCTCATGGATCGCCAAATTGTCGACACCCAGGGGCTTAAGGTCGTGCGCGTAAACGACCTCAAGCTCTCGCAGTCGGGCACGCAGCTGCGCCTGCTCGGCGCTGAAGTGGGCATCCGCGGCATCTTGCGAGGCCTTGCGCCCTGGCTCGAGCGCGCCGTCGTCTCCGTCGCGAAAACCTTCCACAAGCAAATCGACGAGCGCATCATCGCCTGGAACTACATGGACCTGCTCGACCGAGACCTCTCGGAAGTGCAGCTTTCCGTCACGCACAAGCGCCTCGACGAGCTGCACCCCGCCGACGTCGCCGACATCTTGGAACAGCTCGATCCGCAGCAGCGCGCGAACGTCTTCAAGCACCTCGACGAGAGCCAGGCAACCGAGGCCATCTCCGAGATGGAAGACGAGTACCAGGCCGACTTCATCGAGGACCTCGACGACGCCAAGGCCGCAAACGTCCTCGGCAACATGGACCCCGACGACGCTGTCGACATCGTCCGCGACCTCTCCTATGAGAAGGCCGAAGCGCTCTTACGCCTGATGGGCGTAGAAGACGCCGCCGAGATTCGCCGCCTTTTGGGGTACAAGGACGGCACCGCGGGCGGTATGATGACCACCCAGTTCGTCGCCGTGCCGGAAACCTTCACCGTTCGCGAGACGATCGAAGTGCTGCGCGAGCTGCCCGAAGAGCACCCGACGGTTCACTACGTCTACGTGCTCGACGAGTACGACAAGCTCGTCGGCGTGCTGTCGCTGCGCACCCTCGTCCTGACCGACGACAGCAAGGTCATGCACGACATCATGTACACCGACCTCATCACCGCCTCGCCCGACGAGACGGAAGACGACGTGGCGGCGGACGTCTTCAAGTACGACCTCCCCGCAATGCCCGTCGTCGACGAGCGCGGCAAGCTTTTGGGCATCGTCACCACCGACGACGCGTGGGATGCCATCGAAGACGACGTGAGCGGCGACAAGACGAAGAAGAGCGTCCTGCTCGGCCTGGGAGCCACCGCAGCGGCTATCCTCTTTTTGGTACTCTACACGCTCGTGCTGTTCCAGATCATCGGTTACTCCTGGAGATAAGCCATGGTGTTTGGAAAGAAGAAAGCAGACGCTGCGAAGAGCGCGGCAAAGACCCTTGCCCCCATCCCCGGCAAGGCCTTTGGCGTCAGCGGCAAGCAGAAGAAGGCGACGGGGGCAGCGCTCCCCGACAAGACGACCGCTTTGGAAACCGACAGCCAGGACGGCAAGAAGAAAAACCGGCTGCTGCTCATCCTTGCAGCGATGGGCCCCGGCATCGTCACCGCCATGGCGGGCAACGACGCGGGCGGCATCTCGACGTATTCCACGGCGGGCGCGAAGTTCGGCTTCACGACGCTGTGGGTCATCCCCATCATGTGCATCCTGCTCATCGTGGTGCAAACGACCGCGAGCCGCATGGGCGCGACCACCGGCAAGGGCTTTGCTGCGCTCATCCGCGAGCGATTCGGCATTCGCCTCGCGGCACTGGCCATGTTCGCCCTGCTCGTTGGCAATGTTGCCACCACGTTCTCCGAGTTCGCCGGCATTGCATCGGGCATGGAGATGTTCGGCGTCTCGAAGTACATCTCCGTTCCGATCGCTGTGGTGACGGTCTGGCTGCTCATCGTCGGCGGCAGTTACAAGCGCGTGCAAAACGTGTTCCTCGCGCTGTCGTTCGTCTTCGTGACCTATATCATCGCGGCAGTGCTCGCCCAGCCCGACTGGAACGACGCCCTCACCTCGACCGTCGTTCCGCAAGTTACAGGCGGCGTGAGCTGGATATCGCTTGTCATCGCGATGATCGGTACGACGATCGCCCCGTGGATGATGTTCTTCACGCAAAGCAACGTCGTCGAGAAGGGCACCACGACCAACGAGCTCTTCGAGCAGAAGATCGACGCCGTATCGGGAACCATCGCCGCCTGTCTCGTCGCCTGGTTCATCATCGTGACCACGGGAGCTGTGCTCTACCCGCAGGGCATCGAGGTCGACAGCGCCGAGGCGGCAGCGCGCGCCCTCGCCCCGTTCGCCGGGCAGTACGCCGAGGCGCTCTTCGCCATCGGCCTGGTCGCAGCCTCGTTCCTTGCAGCCTGCGTTCTGCCTCTCACCACGGCTTTCGTTATCTGCGAGGCGTTCGGCTGGGAAGCAGGCGTGTCGTTCAAGTGGCGCGAGGCGCCCATGTTCAAGAGCATCTTCACGTTCGTTATCATCATCGGCGCCGTGGTCGTGCTTATCCCGAACGTCAACCTCATGGGCATCATGCTCACGGCCCAGTTTGTGAACGGTATCATCCTGCCCGTGCTCCTCGTGTTCATGGCCATCATCGCCTCGGACAAGCACATCATGGGGGCCTTCAAATCGAGCCGCCTCTCGCAGATTCTCATCTGGGTGACGGTCGCCATCGTGACCGTGCTCACCGTCGCGCTCCTCGTGATGCAGGTGCTCGGCATCGAATAGCGCGTGCCGCCCGCAGGAAGCGAATCCCACTAATCGAGAAGGGCTGGCAGCGCAATTGCCATTGCACTGCTATATCATTCAGAAGGATTCTTTTACGATAGGTCTATTCGCGTTTTTTAATATCTTGAAATAGAATTATTCTAAAGAAGCGGTTCTCGAGCGCAAAAAGGCGGCCTCCTCTCGGAAGCCGCCATTCTCACATAGCCCTCGGGACGTGGGTCCCTCAAGCCGCTATTTGCCAATGAGAAGCTATGCCGCCTCGCCCTTCTTCACGCCGAAATTCAGCTTGTGAAGCGTAATCACGGCAACGACGATGATGACCGCGCCGAGCGCGAGCGAGATCCACGGATTGCCCGTGAAACCAGCCACGATGTAGCCGATGAAGCACGTAACCATGACGAGCGTCGCGTAGGGAATCTGCGTGGCAACGTGACGCAGGTGGTTGCATTTTGCGCCCGCAGAGGAGAGGATCGTCGTATCGGATATCGGCGAGATGTGGTCGCCATAGACAGCGCCCGCGAGCGTCGAGCCGACGGCCACAAGGAACAGCGGGTCGTCGGTGGGGAACACACCGATCACGATTGGGAGGATAAGCGCGATCGTGCCCCAGGAGGTGCCCATGGCGAAGCCGATGAACGCCGCCACCAGGAAGATGATCGCAGGCAGAAGGGTAAGCCCCACGCCAAGCCCGTTCAGCACGCCGCTCACGAACTCGCCCGTGCCCAGCATGTGACGGCACAGGCCGCCCAAGCTCCATGCCAGAACGAGGATCATGATCGCACCGACCATCGAGCGCACGCCTTCGGAGATGCCTTCAACAAAACCCTCGAGTGTCGTGAGCTTGCGCGGAAGGAACATTGCAGCCGCGACGACAAGCGCCACGCAAGAGCCGATGCACAGGCCCGTCACCGGGTCCTCGCCGACGGCGGTAGCGAAGTCGACGCCCTCGAAGAAGCCACCCGCGTACATCATGCCCAGAATCGAGAACACGATCAGCACGACGATGGGAACGATCAGGTCGAACACGCGACCGTTCTCGGAGATGTTGAGCCCCTTGTACTCGTCGATGGCGCCCGATGCCGCGTCGTCGATGTCGGCCTCCTCGGTCACGACCGACGGCACACCCGGATGGTCCCCTTCGTACGCTTCCACGTTCTTCTCGGAAAGGCGGGTCGCCGAAACCGCCGCAAGAGCGCTGCCCTCGCGCGGAATGTCGTCGACATCGTGCCCCTGGGCGCAGGCTTCCTCGGCCGCGCGCATCGAGCCGTAATCGAGCTTCGTGATCAGCATGAAGAACACGAAGAAGATCGTGAGCAGCGCGTAGAAGTTATAGGGGATGGACTGCACGAACGTCGAGAAGCCGTCTTCTCCCAGATAGCCGCCCACGGCAACCGCCCAAGAGGAGACCGGCGCGATGATGCACACAGGCGCCGCCGTGGAGTCGATGATCCACGACAGTTTTTCGCGGCTGATGTGGAAGCGATCGGTGATGGGACGCATGACCGCGCCGACCGTCAGGCAGTTGAAGTAGTCGTCCACGAAGATGAGAATGCCGAGAACCGCCGTGAGAACCGACGCAAGGCGCGCGTTCTTCACGTGCTTCGACACCCACTCGGCGTAGGCGCGCGAGCCGCCGGCGATCGCGATGACCACCGTGAGCGCGCCTAATAAGGCAAGGAACAGCAACAGCGCTCCGTTTTCGGCAATCTGCGTCGCCATCATTCGTGGAACCATGGTGAACGCCGCGATGAACTGATCGACGCCAACCCCCGCGAGAGTGAACTGGTAGATCACCATGCCCATAAGTACGCCGATGGTGAGCGACGAGTACACTTCCTTGGTGATGAGCGCGAGCCCGAGCGCCAAAAGCGGCGGCACGATTGACCAAGCGCCCGTACTGATAAGGTCGAAACCTTCCACAGGAACCCCTTCGTTGTGAGCGGATACTTCCCCTGCATAATTGCAGGCCGTTTCAGTATGCCTTGATTTTTCGACGACGCGGCCCACATGTGCGTTTTTTTCGGAGAGTGAAACAAGGTTTGCGGGCACTCTATACTTGCAGGCATGAACACGAAAGCAGAAATCAGGAGCCTCGTCATCGCACGGCGCAACTCCATCCCCGCCGATGAGCGCATCGCTCGCAGCGAGAAAGCGTGCGAAGAACTTGTGCAGTACCTGGGCCGCACGGTTGCGCCCGGGGCTCGCATTGCCGTCTACCATGCGCTGGGAAGCGAGGTAGACGTCTCCTCGTTCGCGAAAAGCGCCCGCTTGCACGGATGGACCTGCGCCTTCCCCGTCATGGTGCGAAACGATAACGACGCCAAGGCCCGCATGACGTTTTGGGATGTCCCCCTCGACGGCACGCGACGCGCCTTCTTCGACAAACCCGCCCGCACCGTTACCCCCGATGACCCCTCGCTTGCCGGCTGCACGCCATGCGACCCGCGAGAAATCGACGCCGTTGTCGTTCCGATGGTCGCCTTCGATGCTGGCAACATGCGCCTCGGTTACGGCGGCGGCAACTACGACCGCTTCCTGCGCGAGCTTCGAAGTGACGCCGTCGTGTGCGGCATCGCCTTTCGGGAACAGGAAGTCGAGGCTGTGCCGACCGAGCCGCACGACCTCGCCTTGCCGAAAATCATCGTCGCCTAAACGCAAGAGGAGACCGCCGAAACGAACGGTCTCCTCTTTCAAAATCAACTTGAAGCGCGAGCCCTTCAACGAGGGCCTTCGCCAGCAAGGCCTTCGCAAACAGAACGACTATTCCGCAGAAGCCGCTTTCGCTTCCCTTTCCTTTTGCAGATGCAGTTCGCGGACATACTCGCGATCGATTGCACCTTCCGCGCTCGGCGGGTTCACATTGAAGGACACCGGCTTGGTGACGAGACTCACCAGCGGCACGATGACAAGCGAGAGAATCATCGCGATGGCGCCGCAGTTGATGGGGCTCGCGATAAGCGGCGTGCCCACGAATCCCAAGATCATGTTGCCGGTCGTGAGGCCCACGCCCACGATGAAGCTTGCCCATACGGCGGCCTTCGACACGCGGCCCCAGTAGAGGCCCCACAGGAAGGGACCAAGGAACGCGCCGGCGAGCGCGCCCCACGAGATGCCCATGAGCTGCGCGATGAACGTAATCGAGGAGTGGTACTGCACAAGTGCGAGCGCCGCCGAGATCACGATGAACACGATGATGAGCACGCGCATCGTTGAGAGCTGACCCTTCTCGCTCATATTCTTCACGACGTTACCCTTGAGCACATCGAGCGTGAGCGTCGAGGAGGACGTGAGCACGAGAGAGGACAAAGTCGACATGGAAGCGGAAAGCACGAGCACGATGACGATGCCGATAAGCAGATCGGGTAGGGTGGAGAGCATCGTGGGGATGATCGAGTCGTAGATAGGCTGCCCGTCCGCGCCCATCTCGACCTGACCGGAGTACAGGCGACCGAACCCGCCCAAGAAGTAGCTGCCGCCCGCGACCACGAAGGCGAACAGCGTCGAGATGATAGCACCCTGCTTCACCGCGGGACCGCTCTTGATGGCGTAGAACTTCTGCACCATCTGGGGAAGTCCCCAGGTGCCAAGGCTCGTAAGAATGCACACGCCCAGAAGGTTCAACGGGTCGGGGCCGAACATGCTCACGAACGGGCCCGCCATGTCGGGCGCCAAATCGGAGGACATCTGCGAAAGCTCGGTAATCGCGGGCATGAAGCCGCCGTTGTTGAACAGGACGGCCACAATGACGGCGATAATGCCGACCAGCATGACGATTCCCTGCAGAAAGTCGTTCATCACCGTGGCCATGTAGCCGCCGACTACGACGTAGATACAGGTCACAACTGCCATGCCGATAACGCACCACTCATAGGGCAGGCCGAACGCCATGCCGAACAGACGCGACAGGCCGTTGTAGACGCTCGCCGTGTAAGGGATGAGGAAGACGAAGATGATGGCAGCGGCGGCAACGCGCAGGGCCTTCGAGTCGTAGCGGAGGCCGAAGAACTCCGGCATCGTAGTCGCGCCCAGGCGATGGGTCATCTCGCGCGTGCGCGGGCCGAGCACCCACCAAGCAAGCAAGCTGCCGAGAACGGCGTTGGCAATACCCGCCCAGAATGCGGCGATGCCGTATTTCCATCCGAACTGGCCGGCGTAACCGACGAAGACCACAGCCGAGAAATAACTTGTGCCAAACGCGAAGGCGCTCATCCAAGGGCCGACGCTTCGACCGCCGAGCACGAAGCCGTCAACGCTTGCCGTCGAACGGCGGCAGTAGATACCCACGCCCACGGCAACGCCGATGAAGATGAGCACCATGCATAGTTTTGCGATCATTGCTGTTTCCTAACGATTCTCAAAGGGTTTCACGTGAAACGTTTTCCCATACCGAGTTTGAACAGGGAAAACACGGAAGGCGCACACGACGCGAGACTTTCCTTGTCAACCTGCGCGCCCATGCGCGCAACGAGCCAGGCCTCGTGTGCTAGAGATATCGATAGGAATAATAGTAGTAGAGGGGTGCAGAAAAGACATCGGTCGCAGCCGATGCAACAGTGTGCGCAATATGTCCCTCACCAAAATTCATGCGGCTACTCTATCACACTATAGCGCTCGGAAAGGCGGGAAAATCGAAATCCTACCTTTTCGAACGAGATTCGTTCGCGAGCGCGCGGTCCCCTCTCTGCCGCGCACGGGGACAGTCACGCAGCATCAGAACTTCTCGCCAAACACCAGACTGTACATCTTCCTTGCTACGGGGCCGACAAGCGCCACATTTGCGGCAAGAGCAGCCGGGAGAGTTGTCACGTACGTGAAAGCCCACAGCGGCAGCAAGTCTTGCGAGATACCGACAGACAGCAGAGATGCAAAGAACGTCATGAAAGGAACCATTGCGTTGACCTTGCAAAACGGGATGATATGCGAGGCGATCCATCCAGTAGGAGATGCTATTTTCCGAACAAGCGGCATCAGCACGCGCTTCGCAATGACATCGCCAATCGTAAGGGAAGCAACAAACGCGATCGGCCAGCGGAGAAGCATTCCGGAGAGGCAGTCGAAAAGGGTGAAGTTGAACCAGGTGTGCAACGCGGTGTTATACAAGCTCATAAGCGTTACCATGCCGCCCGTCATGAACAGCGCAAAAGTGAGCTGCTTGTGAAGCGGCCGTTTTTTCGTGGGGGCTTTTGCAACAGCGACATCACCTGTCGCATTTTTGTCAACATCGGGTGCGGAAACAGGAACAGCGGCGCCAAGGCGCACACTGCTTGAAGGCATGCTCAAGTCAGTCATGTGCGTGAATCTCTCTCTTCAGTTAGTTTGGATTTCGCTAATTAACATACCAAAGAAAATAGTAGATTCGAGCGCTTCACAAAACAGCCGAATTCTGCGCGGCGAATGGGGGAAAGCGCGCTGTAAATGGGAGAACCCTTGCCGCTCGCCGTCGGCGGACGGCAAGGGTCTCCTTCTAGAAAATCGACTTAAGCGGCCAAGTGTAAGCCTAGTAACGGCTGTCGAAGATACGCTTGGTCTTCTTCTCGCTACGCGGCAACTCGCCGATGGGCACACCCTTCGCCTCGGGAGTGCAGCCGATCTTCGCCTTGAAGATTGCCTCAAGCTCGCGCTCGCACCTCTCGCGGTCCTCGCCCGTGAGCGCAGTCTCGAACAGAAGCGTGATGACGTCGCGGCCGTTGATCGCCTCAATCATCATCTGGTATTCGGACGAGGTGCCCTCCGTGAAGTTGATGACTTCCTCGATCTGCGCGGGGAACATGTTGCACCCCTTCACCTTCACCATGTCGTCGGTGCGACCGACGATGGTGTCGATACGCGGGTGATGACTGCCGTACTCGCAGGTGCAGGCGCCGGGGATGATGCGTGAAAGGTCGTGCGTACGGTAGCGGATGAGCGGCGCGCCCTGCTTGCGCAGCGTGGTGAGCACGATTTCTCCCACCTCGCCGTCGGGCAGCACTTCACCCGTCTTCGGGTCGACGATCTCCACGTACACGAAGTCTTCCCAAACATGCATACCGTGATGAGCCTCGCAGGAGATGCCGATGCCCGGGCCGTAAATCTCGGTCAGACCGTAGATGTCGAAGATTTCGATGCCCAGCTCGTTCGCGATGCGGTGGCGCATCTTCTCACCCCAGCGCTCTGAGCCGATAACGCCCTTCTTCAGGTCGAGCTTGTCACGCAGGCCGCGCTTGGAGATTTCCTCGGCGAGCAGAAGCGCGTAGCTCGACGTGCCGGTGATGACCGTGGAATGCAAGTCCTGCATCATCTTGAGCTGCTTCTCGGTGTTGCCGGGACCCATCGGGATCGCCATGGCGCCCAAGCGCTCGCAGCCAAGCTGGAAGCCGATGCCCGCGGTCCACAGGCCGTAGCCTGGGGTAATCTGGATGCGGTCGAGATTGGTGATGCCCGCAGTTCGGTAGCAGCGCTCAAACTGGATCGCCCAATCGGTCACGTCCTGGGCGGTGTAGGGGATGATGACCGGCGTGCCCGTCGTGCCCGAAGAGCTGTGGATGCGCACGAC
>NZ_CAKUAL010000028.1 GCF_934636505.1 uncultured Ellagibacter sp. | reverse complement strand
CCGATGACGGATGACGTGTGGACGATTAAAGCTGCGCTCGAGTGGACGCAGGGGTATCTTGCGCGCAAGGGCGACGAGAACCCGCGTCTTTCGGCGGAATGGCTTCTTGCCGAGGCCACGGGGCTGCGTCGCGTGGAGCTCTACGTCAATTTCGAGAGGCCTCTCTCGATGGAGGAGCGCGATATCCTTCGCGGTTATGTGTCGCGCCGCGGGGCTGGCGAGCCGCTGCAATACATCACCGGCGAGGTTGCGTTCCGCCATATTGCGGTGAAGGTGCGCCCAGGCGTGCTCATCCCACGCCCCGAGACCGAGGTGCTTGTGAGCGAGGCACTCTCGCTTTTGCCTCCCGCAGGCCGCCGCGTGGCACGCGACTCGCAAATCGGTGCCTGGGAGGGCGATCTTCTGCGCGCAGCGGAGGCAGCCGTCGGGGAAGCAGGCGACGGTTCGAATGCGTTTTCCCAGGTAGTTGATGCGCTTGGAGAAGCGGAGGGCTTCACTTCGGACGGCGCGGGCGCCTCGGGCGATTCCGCTGCCGAAACGCTATTCGTGGCCGATTTGTGCACGGGGAGCGGTTGCATCGCGTGCTCGATCGCCTACGAGCGTCCCGACGCGCGCGTCATCGCCACCGACATCTCTCCTGACGCCGTTGCGCTTGCGGGCGAGAACGCGGATGCGCTCGGGCTTGCCGACCGCGTGCGCGTCGTCGAATGCGACCTTGCGGCGGGCGTTCCCGAGGCGGCGATTGGCAAGCTTCACCTGGTTGTTTCCAATCCGCCTTACGTTCCCACCGCCGTCATGGCGGAAATCCCCCAGGAGGTCGCGGCCTTCGAGCCCGCGCTTGCCCTCGAAGGGGGCGCCGACGGGCTCGATGTGTTCCGCCGCGAGATCGAATGGTGCCGGCAGGCGCTGCGTCCCGGTGGCGGCTGCGCGTTCGAGCTGCACGAGACCTGCCTTGACGAGGCGGCGTCTTTGGCGCGCGCGGCGGGCTTCGTCGATGTGCGCATCGTCGCCGATCTCGCAGGTCGGTCGCGCGTTCTCACGGCGCGAAAGCCGGGGTGCTAGCACCTCGCGCAACGCGAGCTTCGGCGGTCGCTCTCTTTGCGGTAGAATAGCGCTATTCGACTATGTCTACTATCGTGAGGAGCGTACATGTCTGCTGATAACGTGCTCAAGGCAAATCTCGAAGAAGCTGCCGCCGTTCTGAGGGAGCGCCTCGGCGATCGCGAACCTGCGGTCGGTATCGTGCTCGGTTCGGGGCTCGGCCCCCTGGCTGAGCAGATCGAGGACGCCATCATCGTCCCGTTCGGCGAGATTCCCCATATGAAGCGTAGCACGGCGACGGGGCACAAGGGCCGCTTCGTGTGCGGCGAGCTCGGCGGGAAGTGCGTGCTCGCCATGCAGGGCCGCCTGCACGGATACGAGGGGAATTCGCCGCAGGAGGTCGCGTTCCCCATTTGGCTCATGCATCTTTTGGGTGTGCGCGCGCTCATCACGACGAACGCGGCGGGTGCTATCAACGAGACCTATGCCCCTGGCGAGTTCTGCATCATGAGCGACCACATCAACTTCACCGGGCGAAACCCGATCGTCGGCACCGAGCCCGACGGCATTGCGTTCCGCTTCTTCTCGATGACCGACGCCTACGACCCCGATCTTCGCGCTGTTGCCCGCAAGGTCGCCCTCGAGCGCGATGTGAAGGTGC
Source organism: uncultured Ellagibacter sp. (assembly GCF_934636505.1). Classification (GTDB taxonomy): domain Bacteria; phylum Actinomycetota; class Coriobacteriia; order Coriobacteriales; family Eggerthellaceae; genus Ellagibacter. The sequence goes on along the minus strand of NZ_CAKUAL010000028.1, from coordinate 22,870 downwards.
AGGAAGGCGTCTACCTGGGGCTTTTGGGTCCGAGCTTCGAGACTCCCGCAGAGATTCGCGCATTCCGCGCATGGGGCGCCGACACGGTTGCGATGAGCGTGTGCGAGGAGGTCATCGCAGCTCGTCATGTGGGCATGCGCGTGCTCGGCATCTCGCTCGTGTCGAACATGGCAGCGGGCGTGGAGGGATCTTCCCCGAGCGATACCGAGGTCTTCGAGGTTGCCAAAGAGGCTGAGCCGAAGTTCTGCCGGCTCATTGAGGGCATCGTCGAGGAGGCTATGCTCTAAGTCGCCTTCCAAGGTGTGTTCTGAATTTAGATAATCAAGCGGCGGCGCGAGGAGAATCGCGTCGCCGCTTTCGTTTGGGAGTATGATTGACCGCGTCAATTGCGAGGGAAAGCGTGTGCTGGTGAAAGAAGAAGCGAAGCGAAAGATCAAGCTGGGATGTGCTGCGGCGGGTGCGCTTGCTGCGGCAGTCCTTATCGCGACCTGCCCGATTCCGGGACTGTCCTATCAGGCGACGGCGGTGCTCGGCATCCTTATCATGGCTATCGTGTGGTGGATTACCGGCGTTCTGCCCGAGTTTGTCACTGCAGTGGTGATGGCGGTGCTCTTCGTTGTGGTCGCCGGCATCTCCGTCGGCGCGACGTTCTCGACGTTCGCGTCGTCCACGTGGTGGTTGCTGCTTTCGGCCTTTACGCTCGGGGTCGGCATGAAGACGAGCGGCCTTATGAAGCGCATCGCGCTTGCGATCGTGAGCAAGTTCCCGCGCACCTTTCGATGCCAGGTCGCAGCCCAACTCGTCACGGGAACCGTTCTCGGCCCCTTGATTCCGAGCCTCGCCGTCAAAGGCGCTATGCTTGCCCCGCTTGCCATGAACATCGGGGACGAGCTAGGCTACGAGCGCCAAGGGAAGCGCGCAACCGGGTTGTTTGCGGCGATGCTCGTGGGTATCCGCACGGTCGCGCCGACGATCGTTTCCGCCTCCATCACTGGTTACGCCCTTATGGCAACGCTGCCCGTCGATGTGCAGGAGCAGTTCAACATGGCGTCGTGGTTTGTGGCGGCGCTTCCGTGGCTTGTCGTGGTGCTGGTGCTGAACTACTTCTTGATCATGGGGATATACGGGCGAGGGGAGAAGGCTGGCGAGTCCTCGTGCGGAGGGACAGACGAGGACGCCAGCCAGCCGATTCCCGATGGATTAGGGCCGCTTTCGGCGGTGGAGAAGCGCATGCTCGCCATCATTTTGGTGACGGTCGTCCTGTGGGCAACCGAGCCGTTCCACCATGTGTCTGCCATGGCGGTCGGCCTGGCCGCGCTCGTCGCCATGTTCGTGCTGAAAGTGATTGACGTGCCTGCATTCAAGTCGGGTGTGAACTGGACGTCGCTCCTCTTCATCGGCATCGCGCTCGGGTTGGGGTCGGTGTTCGCCGAGGCGGGGCTTAACGATTGGGTCATGCAGACGTGCGGCCCCGCTTTCCAGGCGCTTGCGGGCAATCCGTACCTGCTCGTGCTTGGGATCGGCGTGATCACGGTGGTGCTTCGGTTCCTCATCGTTTCCGAGGTGGCGTACCTCAATCTGCTCATGGCATTCCTCGTGCCGATGGCGGCGAGCGTGGGCGTGAACCCGTGGGTGCTCGGATTCTCGGCGTATGCGCTCGTTATCGCCTGGTTCGCGAAATATCAAAGCCCGATATACCTCGCCGCGTTCTATGCGGTCGATGGTAAGATGGCGAAGCATTCAGAACTTGCCAAGTACTGCGGGGTCTATCTTGCGACCTGCCTTGTGGGGCTTGCGGTCTCCGTGCCGTATTGGCAGTGGATGGGCTTGCTGTAGCGGCTTGCCGCAAGACTCGAAAGGGGACTTACATGTTGGTTCTTGCCATCGGAAGCGAAGCGCGCACGCGCAAATACCTTCCCGACCTGCCCATCGTGCGCGAGGTCGAGCTCGTCTGCGCTGAACGGGGCGCATCCGACGACGAGCTTCTCGCGCTTGCGCCCGACGCTGGCGTCGTCGTCGCAGATGCCATAAGCCCGATAGACGCGCGCTTGATTGCGGGTATGCCGAACCTCAAGCTCATCCATTCGGAAGGCGTGGCGTTCAACGCGATCGATGTGGACGCGGCGCGCGCTCGGGGCATTGCCGTGTGCAATTGCGCGGGCGTGAACGCGGGGACCGTCGCTGAGCAGGCTGTCATGCTCATGCTCATGTGCTTAAGGCGTGCGCTCGAAGGCGACAGGGCGGTTCGCGAGGGTCGCCAGATCGCCCTCAAGGAACGCATGATGGTGGAGGGCTTTCGCGAGCTGGGGGATTGCACGGTCGGTTTCGTGGGCTTCGGTGCAATCGGCCAGGCGACTGCCCGCTACCTTCGTCCCTGGGGCTGCAAGATGCTCTACAACAAGCACCATCCGCTCGACGAGGGTCTCGAGAACGAGCTGGGTGTTCGCTTCGCAAGCCTTGACGACCTGCTTGCCACCTGCGACATCGTGAGCCTGCACGTTCCCGTGACCGATGAGACGCGCGGCATGGTCGACGGGGAGTTCCTCGCGAAGATGCGCCCCGACGGCGTGCTTGTGAACACGGCGCGCGGCGACATCGTGAACCAGGAGGCGCTCGCGGCGGCGCTCGAAGCGGGCAACATCGCCGCGGCGGGCCTCGACACGCTCTCGCCAGAGCCTGTGACCTGCGATAATCCTCTCGTGAACCTTTCTGCCGTCGCGTCGAGGCGCGTGGTGTTCTCGCCGCACGTGGGAGGCGTTGCGGAAGGCATGTTCTATCGGGCGCACCGAACGATTTGGGAAAACATCGCCCGGCTCGCAGCGGGGGAAGAGCTCGTCAATCGCGTGTGCTAGCGCCCCCTCGGCTTTTCCTGATCATTATTGGGGTTGACTCTTGCGAATTGCAGCGGAATCGGGAAGTCGTGGACAAAAAGATGCGATATGCGAGCCCGAGATCGCGAATCGCAAGGCCTAACCTGCGAGCCAGTCTTCGCGACCTGGGGTTTTACTGACGACAGCCAGCCTCAAGTGTCCAACTTGACGATTAGGACTCGCATATCGCGTCTTTTTGTCCCCGGAGGCTTCGTTTCCTCTCTCTAACTCGCGTGAGGGGGGGACGCTTGGCGTTCTTGCGCGGTCGCCCTCTGCGAGCGCGACCTAGATGGGGCTGTACTCGCTTCCGGGCAGAAGAAGTCCCTGGCTTTCCATGTCGCGCCCGATCTCGCGGTATTCCTCGGCGGCATCGACGAGGCTGGCCAGTTCGTCGTCGCGAAGGGGACGGATGGGCTTCGCGGGCGAGCCGAACGCCATCCACCCGTCGGGGATGTCGGCCGTGCCCGTCACGAGCGAGCCCGCGCCCACGAGGCATCGCTTGCCCACTTTGGCGCGGTCGATGACGATGGCCCCCATCCCGATGAGCGATCCGTCGCCGATTTCGCAGCCGTGGACGATGGCGCCGTGGCCGACCGTCGCGTTCTCGCCGATACGCGTTACTTCTCCGGTGTTCACGTGGACGCAGCAGTTCTCCTGGATATTCGCGCCGGCTCCAATCTCGATGCTTCCGCCAAAATCGCCGCGGATCGTCGCGCCTTCGAGCACAGTGACGTCGGGTCCGATCGTCACGTCGCCGATGACGGTTGCGTTTTTCGCGATATGCGCCTTGGAATCGATGTTCAGTCCTGCGCGGTAGTCCATGGTCGAACGCTTTCTCTGAGGCGCCGAACTTGATGTTCGGGGGGGGGTGCTATGCTTTTCATTATACGCAATCGAAGAAGCGTGCCCCCATCGCGCTCATAGGTTGTCGTCTTCGTGGAATCGCGCGAAGATACCCTGTCGCTTTGCGGGTTTCGCTGTAAAAGCGTATAGGAGGGTCGTAAACTCCTCTTTACGGCAAAGGGGGATTTGCCAGAAAGGCGCGATTCGGCTGTCAAGTCGGGCTTACGACGATGCTTTGATAGTTGCTGAGATGATGAAGGGGGAGTCATGCAGCTTGATGATATCGAAGTGCTTGTGACCGTTTCGGAGACGAAAAGCTTGTCGCAGGCGGCGGAGCGGCTTTACATGTCCCGCCCCGGACTGTCCCAAAAAATCGCGAACATCGAGGCGCGCTTCGGGATGAAGCTCTACGAGCGCACGTCGACCGGCGTGGTGCCAACGCCCGCCGGGGTTATTGTTACGAAATTCGCGCGGAAGATGACGTCGCTCGAAAGCCTGCTCGCCGCAGAGCTCGCGGCGGTCGACGAGAGCTTCGACTCGACGATCGAGGTCGGGATGAGCTTCGCCGACGGCGTTACGCTTTTGCCGGCGCTCGTGAAGAAGTTCCACGACCTGCACCCCGATGCGCTCGTCCATCTGGAAGCGGGCTACGAACCTGGGCTGCTGAAGAAGCTCAAGGACGGCGACATCAACTTCGCGATCCTGGAAAACGAATCGGTCGAGGAGGGGATCGCGACGGAGACGCTCGGGTACTCCCAGCTGCTCTTCTGCGCGCCCGACAAGCCGCCGTACAATTCGACGCCCCAACCGGTGAAGATCAAGACGCTGCTCGAATGGCCCATGATCATCTACGAATGGGACTCGGGGCGCCATATGGTGGGCAACCGCCACTTCCGCGACCGTTACGGCATCTCGCTTCGCGACCACAACATGGTTGCCCGGTTCGACACCCACGAGGCCATGATGAACGGGGTCCGCGCAGGTTTGGGGTGGACGTCGGTCCCTCGCTGCATCGCGCGGCGCTATCGCAACGACCCGAACATCATCTGGTTCGAAGTGGACACCGACCCCATGCGCTATCCCATCGATCTTGTCTGGAACGCCGAGCGCGCCATCTCGCCGCTTGCGCTCGAGTTCATGGACTTCGTTCGCAACAACATCCCCGATGGGTATTTCTGCTCCGACGACAAACAGTAGGGGATGATGCGTCGCCGCGTTGCTCCGCTCCTCTTATCTGCATGATGGCTCGATCTGATAATGCTCCCAATCGGGAGCATTATCTTTATAGTCGCACACTCAAATTACTGAAGTTAACTTTTTCTCGCTGCAAAGCACGCTTTTCGACCGCCGTAAACGGTTCTTTCCATGCAAGAAAACCTTTACGGCAGCGGTAAGCGACTCCGACAGCGAAGTCCTCGAAACCTCTTTTCAGCGCCGTTTGCGCTCCCTATCCTTCCATTCAACGCCGAATACAAGCCGTTGGCAGGGCCCGTTTCAATTGGCCGACGGCTTATAAGACGAGGGCGTATCGAATGGCTGCGCAACGGGAGGGGTCGCGCAAGCTCGCCGCACCAATGCGAACTGCATACCCGACTGCCCGACTGCGCGGCTCCAAGCAACAAAAGGAGGAGTCGGTGGACAAGCAAGGAATCATCGATGCCAGCCGCGCTAAGCACGAGGGGGAGCGCATCTTCTACACTTCCTGCCCGGCAAACGGCTGCTGGGACTCGGCATGCGTGCTGAAGTGCCATGTGAAGGACAACAAGCTCATCGCCATTGAACCGGACGACTCGGTCAACGCCAACGACAGCCGCGAGGATTGCGGCTGGGAGAACATCTGGAAGGGCAACGTCCAGATGCGTCCGTGCGCCATGGGTCATTCCTGGAAGAAGGAAATCGAGGCTGAGACGCGTCTTCTGCACCCGATGAAGCGCGTGGGCGAAAAGGGCCCCGGCAAGGGCTACTTCGTGCAGATTTCCTGGGAAGAGGCTCTCGACACCATCGCCGATAAGATGAAGGAGATTAAGGCCAAGTACGGCCCCTACGGCATCTTCCATTCGCAGTACCCGTCGTTCGAGAAGAACGGCTTCCCCCTGGCGGCATGGTGGGAAGCGGGCTTCGGCGCGTGGGGCGAGCACTCCACCTCCGGCCATGCCGCTGGCGAGATGCTGCACCTCGGCGTGGACCTCACGAAGGTCGCGAGCGGCCGCTCCGACGCAGCCCCGGGATTCGAGGCTTCCGACATCTTCAACTCCAAACTCTTCATCATGTGGGGCATGGACCCGGTCGTCGCATGGTTCGGTCCGACGTCGTACTACATGCAGCTCGCGCACGAATACGGCTGCAAGACCATCGTCATCGACCCGCGCTACACGCAGTCCGCGGAAATCCTCGCTGATCAATGGATTCCCATCCGCCCCGGCACCGACCTCGCCATGATGCTCGCCATCGCGCAGGTGCTCTACGAAGAGGACCTCATCGACCATAAGTTCGTCGACGAGTGGGTCGACAAGGCGGGCTTCGAGGAATGGCGCGCCTACGTCATGGGCGAAGGCGAAGACGGCATCAAGAAGACGCCGGAATGGGCTGCTCCCATCTGCGCCGTTCCTGCCGAGACCATCCGCGAGTTCGCGCGCCTCTACGGCACCACGAAGCCGGTTCACCTGCAGTACTTCTACTCGTGCGCGAAGCGTCACATGGGAGATTACTCCGCCATCGCGTCGATGCTGCTTCAGTCCATGACCGGTAACATCGCCTGCCCCGGTGGATGCGAGACGGGCGCCTGCCTGCCCACCCCGGGCCGTGTTCCCGCCCCGCGTGCCGACTGGCATCGCGATCCGGGCAACTACAAGCCGCCCGTGCTGTTCAACAACAACTGCCTCACCGAGATCCTCGCTTGCCAGAAGGATTACTGGGAAGGCCGCATGAGCGAGTCCGAGTTTCGTCATCGCATCGGTTCTCCGACCAACGACTCTCCGCTGCCGAACATCCAGATGATCATCTTCGAGAACAACTACGGCAACAACCACTCCAATGTGAACAAGCGTTTCGCCGGTATGGCGTCTACCGAGTTCAACTGGGGTTTCCAGTGGCATCTGAACCAGCCCACCGCCGAACTCTGCGACATCATCCTGCCGGCGCCGATTTGGCAGCTCGAGGGCATGGACGAGTACATGTACGGCCATCAGCGCTTCGTGTCCGGCCCGAACGGCATGCGCAACTACTTCACCTTCTGCGGTCGCGGCCTGGACTTCCCGGGCGAGGTGCGCTCGAAGGAATGGGTCTGGACCGAAATCGCCAAGCGCCTCGGCGTGGCCGACAAGTACAATCCCCGCATGCTCGACGTCGACGTCGATCACTGGGTGGACGCTCAGGAGGCCGTGTACAAGGAGGCCTTCGAGAACTGGGCGAACAACGAGACGATTATGGCCTATCTCGGCTACGAGAAGCGTCCGACCTGGGAAGAGTTCAACGCGCATCCGGTCATCCGCACCGAAATCGACTCGCCGTACTACCCGTTCAGGACCAGGATCGAGCGCGGTGAGAGCCCGTTCGAGACCCCGAGCGGCAAGATCGAGTTCTCGTCGAACTACGTGAAGACCCACGACATGACCGAGTCCCGTTGGCGCGGCCAGATCGAGCCGATGCCCGTGTGGAGCCCGAGCTATGTCGAAGGCGACATCGGATCCGCTTCCAACGACGGCTTCTACAACCCGAAGGTCAAGAAGTACCCGCTGTCGATGGTGTCCCCGGTTTCGATTTACCGCCAGCATTCCAGCAACGACAACAACCCGTTCATGCGCGAGGACTGCTATCGCCACGCGGTGTGGATTTCCGGCGTCGACGCGCAGGCGCGCGGCATCAAGGACGGCGACATCTGCCGTGTCTACAGCGACCGCGGCGAGGTGGAGCTCACGGCCTACGTCACGAACCGCATGATGCCCGGCACCGCGGCCGTGCACCACGGCGCGTGGTTCCAGACCGACGGCACGCCGGCCGAATGCAACACGTTCGGCGAAGACCTTCGCGGCACTCCGAACATCCTGCTTGACGACGGGCATCTGCCCCACATCCTGGGCGCGCTCATCACTGCGGGCCTGGTGGAAGTCGAGAAGCTTCGCGATGGCGACGCCGAAGGTTTCGGCAACGAGGCTGAGCGCGGCGGCATGCGCGGCGCAAGCGTGGCACTGAATTATCGCCGCTCGCTCGGTGAGGGGAAGGAATAAGACGATGACCCAGTATGGTTTCATGTTCGATATGAACCGATGCTACGCCTGCCAGGCGTGCAGCATCGCTTGCAAGGATTGGCACGGCATCGAGCCGGGTGCCGAGAAGTACATGACGGTGTACGAATGGGAAGAGGGAACGTTCCCCAACATCCGCCTGCATTCGCTCGCGTTCCCGTGCGCGCACTGCGAGGACCCGGCATGCGTGAAGGTGTGCGAGTCCGGTGCCCTCTACAAAGAGGATGAATTCGGCGCGGTCTTGGTTGACCAGGACAAATGCACCGGTTGCCGCAAGTGCTACGACGCGTGCCCCTACGGCGCGCCGCGCTTCGCGACCGACGAGCCCACCTGCAAGATGAGCAAGTGCGATATGTGCATTGACCGCTTGGCCGATGGCAAGCAGCCCGCCTGTACCCAGAGCTGTCCGCTGCGCGCTTTCGACTTCGGCCCGATCGACGAGCTCGTGGAAAAGTACGGCGACGTGCGCTACTGCGAGGGCATGCCCTCTCCCGATGCGACCAAGCCCTCCTTCATCATCTGGAACCCGCGCGAGAAGACCCCGCTCATCCCGTACGACGCCGATGAGGCTATCCGCCTGAATCAACAGCGCGGTGATTTGGGCACGATGTTCGAAAGCCCCGAGGATCTCACGACCTTCGACGAGGGCACCATCCGCCGCAACGAGCTCCAGATGAAGCACGACTCCGTCGTCGAGCTCATGCGCGCCACCCGCAACGACATGGCGTAAGCGCCCGACCTCCCGCAGGCCGGGAACCTCCGGCCTGTGGGAGGGCTTTAAGCCGTTCGCGATATTCCGCCCGATCGATCAAGGGGACTCGGGCGGGCATTCTCGAATGCACGTCGCTGCATCAGAACCTTCCCGTACCGCCAACGCGGGAGTCTCTTTTGCAGCGGCATTGCAGATAATCAACCTGCTTTACGAAAGGGGAAAGCACTATGGAGTGGATTGGAGTTATCGGCATCATCGTCGGTCTCGTCTTCTTCGTCATTGCAGCCATGAAGGGCTGGAATGTTCTTATCACCTCCGTTGTGACCGCCGTCATCATCGCGGTCACGAACGGCATGGGCATCGCCGATGCGATGCTCGGTGCGAAGTCGTCGTATGTGACGGGCCTCGCAAGCTTCGTTCAGAAAAACCTGCTCATCTTCGTGGGCGCGGCGATTCTGGGTGAGTACATCGATAAGTCGGGTGCTGCGAAGTCCATCGCGCAGGCGATCATGAGCAAGGTCGGCACGAAGAGCCCGTATCTGGTGCTCCTAGCAATCGCCGCTGTCGGCGCGATTCTCACCTATGCCGGCATCTCGATGTTCGTGGCGATGTTCGCCCTCATCCCGCTCGCTCGCCCGATTTTCAAGGAATGCAACATCCCCTGGCATCTGTTCTGCGCCGCGTGGACTCTGGCCGCCTGCTCGTTCACGATGGCCATGATTCCGGGCGTTCCCGCCATCGCGTGGATCAACGCCGCTAACGGCTGCGGCGTCTCCATGACCGCAGCTCCCGTGCTCGGCATCGTCGGCTCCATCATCGCGATCGTCGTTTCCTGCCTCTACATCAAGTTCGCTTTGAAGCGCGCTCAGGCCAAGGGCGAGACCTACGAGATCACCGCCGCCGACTCCGAGGCTGCCGAGCAGAAGGAGACCCCGAGCGTGTTCATGTCCTTGCTGCCGCTCATCGTGATGATTGTCATCATCATCGCAGGCTCGCAGCTCGGCGTGGCGAACGTGGTCTACATCGGCATGATCGTCGCCATTGTGGTCTCCATGATCGTGTTCAACAAGTTCATCCCGAGCCAGCGCGACACCATGGGCAACGGCGCGAAGAACGCTCTCGGCCCCGCGCTGTTCACCTCTGCGGCCGTCGGCGTCGGCACGGTTGCTGCGGCATCCGTCGGCTTCACCGTCATCTACGAGGCAATCTTCAACATGCCTGGCGGTACCTACGTGTCCGCCGCCACCATGGCTGCTGTTCTTGGCGGCGTCATGGGTTCTGGCTCGGGCGCTGTGGGCATCATCGCCCAGAACTTCCTTGAGCCTTACCTGGCCACCGGCTGCGATCCGGCTGCTCTCGCGAAGATCATTGCGACGGCTGCGACCATCGGCGGCGCGCTTCCGAACTCCGGCGCGATGTTCGGCATGCTGGCTGCTATGGGCTTGAACCACGGCAACTCCTACAAGCACATCGCCGCCATCTCCATCGGCGCCGGCCTGTGCGCACTGATCGTCATGATCGTGCTCGCGAACCTGGGCGTCGCGTAGCGCGAAGTTGTTCTTGGCGGTCACGGCCACGCGCGCGCGACCGCTTTCCATCCTGCTTTCGCGGGCGGGCGAGTAGCAGGGTCTCACTCGACGATGGGCGCTCGCCTTGGGCGCCCATCTCTCAGGGAAGAGGGCTGTCCCCTCCACAAAACAGCTCTTCTATCCCCCTGTAAAGGCTGTCCCTCCAAATCAGGTTCCTTTTCCCTCGCTCAGCAAGGGACCGCTCGGCAGCCCTCTTCCCTGAGATGTTCGGCTCATCTTCGCGTTGCTCGATGATTCAGACCGCAAGGAAAAGGGGAAGTATGAACAAAGGGGAATGTGTGGCTTCGGCTGCGAAGGGGAAAACACCGGCTGAGGTTGCGGCTCCGGCTCAGGGCAGGGCGCCGTCGAAGGACAAGGCGACCTCGCAGTCGTCGCTCTTCGAGCACGTGCCCGATTCGGCGCGCCTGGCTTGGCCCGACATCGCCGCTATCCTTTCGGGCGTCGTGTCGTCCCTTTCGAAGCTCATGGGAGGCGGCATTGTGGCCTTCTACGCAGGATGCCAGCTTGGGGGCGTGGCGATGGCGATCACCTTCGCCCTCTCCTTCGTCCTGACCTACCTCGTGGGGAAGATCACCTTTCGCGAGGGGCTGCCCAACAACGTGGCCTCCCGTCTCTACATCTTCGGCACCAAAGGTTCTGCGGTGGGATCTCTCATTTGGATCTTCCTGATCGTCGGCGTGCTCGCCGTGGGCACGGTGCAGCTCGGCAACGCCATCCTCTACGCCTTCGGGCTCAACACGACCTGGGAGCGCTGGGTGCTTTTCGTCGGCATCTCGTGTGTCTGGATCTTCATGGCGCTCTTCGGCACGAAGGTGATTGCGCGTATGAACGCGGCGTTTGTCGTGGCACTGTTCTGCGTGATGGGCTACGTTGTGTACCTGATCGCCGCGAACGGCCAGATGGGGGATGCCCTCACTCATGGCGTGATGATTCCCGGCGTGGAAGTGGGGCAGGGCTTCGCCTACGGCGTGAACTACGCCATCATGACGAGCGGCCTGCTCGCGCTGTTCGCCGCCGACTTCACGCGCTATGCGCGCAAGGAAAGCGATCTTGTCCCCATCGCCGGCGTGGGAAGCCTTTTTGCCGTGATCACCTACCTCTTTGGCGCGCTCATCACGTACTTCGGGTTCTCGCAAGCCGTCGAGTACTTCAGCGCGCAGGGCTACGATGCGACGGGCGCTGCGCATGCGGCGATCACCAACCCTGGCATCTCGCTTGTGCTCGCAGCGGGAGGCGTCGGGCTTGCCATCATCTGCCTCTCGCAGATGAAGGTCGAGACCTCCAACTCCATCGGCGGCGCGAATGCGGTGACGAACCTGTTCGACTCGCTTTTCGGCGTGAAGCTCTCTTGGCCGGTCGCCGTCGTCATCGCGAACGCCATCGGCCTCGCCTTCATTCTGGGAAACATCTTAGACCAGGTGAACGCCTTCATGAGCTTCGGCAGTATCCTCACTATCTCTTGGTGCATGCTGCTCATCACGGACTACTACATCGTCCGCGGCCCCTTAAAGATCGGCAGCCGCGGTGTGCCGCTCGCCTCGGTCGAGTCTGTCAACTGGCGCGGCGTGGTCACGCTTGCCGTGACGAGCATCGTGAACATGGTCCTGTACTCGGCGGGCATCGTGTCCGTTCCCTTCCTCACCACCGCTCCCATGACTGTTGCGCTCTACCTGGTCTTGAGCCTCGTTTTCAAGACCCGCGTGCGCGAAAACGAGAAAGCGCGGCTTGAAAAGGTTGCTTAGCAAAGGGGCATTCGGGGGTATCATAGGGTCATAGATTGCGGGGCGCACCCGTAGGCGCCCTGCTGGACCCTCGAGAAAGAAGGATGCTATGGCGGTTATGCCCAAAGAGGTACAAGACGCGTTCAACCAGATGAAGAACATTGTGCTCGCAACGGCAACCCCCGATGGCGTGCCGAACGCCGACCCGATGGGAATGAAGAAAGTCATCGATGCCGAGACGGTTTACATCTCCGACCAGTTCTTCAACAAAACGCTTGCGAACCTGAAGGAGAACCAGAAGGTTGCCATCACCTTCTGGGGAGACGAGGGCGCCTACCAGATTCACGGCACCGCGACCTACATCAACGAAGGCGAGCAGTTCGAGGAATTGAAGGCGTGGGTGGACGGCTGCTTCGCTGCAATGGGCGCGCCCATCACGGCAAAGGGCGGCGTGCTCGTGCATGTTGACGAGCTCTTCACCTGCTCGCCCGGCCCGAACGCTGGCGCGAAGCTCGCGTAGCGCGGCTTTCTCGACATAGTCATCGCGCCTCCTTTTGCCGGGGGTGCGCATTCTCGGCCCCAAGGCGGAAAACCTTGGGGCCGAGTCGTCTTTGGACGGGAAAAAGCCTGCTCCGAGCCGCCGTTCTATTCGAGACTTCATTCTTCTGGTATGAGCATATTTTCTCGCCACGGCAACGATTTTCAGCACATGACGGGGATACCCCGCGCTTGCGCTCCGCTACCATCGCCTCTTGTGCGCAAAATGGTTTGCGGCCGCTTTTCGCCTCGGGGGATTGTCTTTCCTGCAAGGCGTGGGCGCAGGTAGCGGGAGATGGGAAGCTGTCAGAAGATGAATCAGAGCAAAAGCTACGTTTACGCGTTGTTCGCCATCGTGGTAGTAAGCACCGGCTTCGGGGCATGACGCAGACGGCGCTCAATGCCATGGCAGATGTCGTTCTCAGCGATTTAGGGACGGAAATCGGCTGGGGCCAATGGCTCGCGACGATCTACATCTTCTGCATGGGCGCGGCGGTTCCTCTCGCTTCTTATTTGCAGCGGAAACTGTCGGTTCGCTCCCTTATCTTGTACTCGTACGGTCTCTATCTCATCGGGTCGTTGTGCGACTGCCTTGCGGTCAACTTCCCGATGCTCATTATCGGCCGCGTGCTCGAGGCGCTCGGCACCGGCGTGCTCATGCCGTTGCTGCAAACGATCGCTATGACGCGTTTTCCCGAGAACCGTCACGGGACGGCAATGGGGATTGCGGGCATCGCCCTGGGGTTCGCGCCTAATATCGGCCCGGTTGTCGGTGGCGCGCTGTGCACGGCGTTCAGCTGGCGCGCGATGTTTCTCATCTTGGCGTGCGCGTCGGCCGTGCTGATCGTTTGCGCGCTTGCCGTCGTCCGGGAGCGCGAGGTGGAAGACGCTGCTGCCCATCTCGACGTCACCTCGCTCGTCTTTTCCACCTTCGGCTTCGGCGGGCTGCTGCTCGGTTTCACGGCTGCTGCCAACATGGGGCTAACCGAGCCGCTCGTGTGGGCGCCGGTGCTTGTGGGAATCGCGTGCGTCGCATTGTTCGTAACGCGCCAGCACACAATCTCAGAACCGCTCCTCGACCTGCGGATTTTCACGTTTCGCGAATATCGCGTGAGCATTGTCGCGCAGTGTTTGCTCTATGGCTGCTTTATGGGGATGACGCTCATCATCCCGCTCACCGTCATCGAGGCGGGCGGGCATAACGCCTTCGAGGCGGGCCTCGTTTTGTTTCCCGGAGCGTTGGCGGCCCTTGTGTTCGAGCCCGGTGCGGGCATGGCGACCGATCGCTTCGGCGCGCGAAAGGTTGCGATATTCGGTGGATGCTTCCTCGTCGTGGGCGCCCTTCTGTGCTCGATCGTTCCAAGCGATGCCCCGCTGTGGCTCATGGCGTTAGGTCAAACGCTGCGCTGCGTGGGCCTTACGACTCTTATTCCCACCACGACGTCATGGGGCTTGGGTTCTTTGGGGAAGGCGGGGCTGACGACGCACGGCTCTGCGGGAATGATCATGTCGCGCCAGATCGCAGCATCCCTTGCGACGGCGGTCATGGTTTTTCTCATCGGGTGCTTCCCGCTATCGGGCGAGTATATGGGCTTCCACGTCGCGCTCGGGTTCTCGGCGCTCCTTGCGCTCGGCTGCCTTCTCGTCGTCATCGCGAAGATTCCTCGCAGCAGAAAGGGTGCGAACTCGTAAAGCGTCCCCAACTCGCTCAATTGACCACCAACTTGGGTTTTGCTCGCGCCGACGGCAAATAGTACGGGGCTGGGGGCTTCGTCGGCCTGCGAGCGCGCTGCTGCTCTTCCTCTCCTCGGAACGTCCGCGACCTTTCGCGGGCGTTCGTTTTGTATAGGGGCGCTTTCCCTCGGCGCGAAAGCCCGTTCTCGGGTATCATAAATAGGTTGTACTTTTGGCATTTAGGAAAGACGAACGATACCCATGATCTTGCAGCTCGAGCATATCTCCAAGTCATTCGGCGGCCGCGTACTGTTCAGCGACGTCACCTTCAAACTTGAGGAATACGACCGCCTAGCGCTCGTCGGCCCGAACGGCGCCGGCAAAACGACCATGCTCAACATCATCTCCGGCGAGGAAGACGCTGATGAGGGTCGTATCCTGTTCGCGAAGGGCGCGCGTGTGGGCTATCTCGAGCAGGAAGCGATCGAGATGGACGAGCAGCCCATCTTCGACGAGGTCATGGCCTCCCAGGTTGAGGTGCTCGCCGCCGAGAAGCGCCTTCGCGCGCTCGAAGAATCGCTCGGGGAAAACCCCACCGAGCGCGACCTTGCCGCCGCGGGCCGCGCGCGCGACGAGTTCGAGCGGCTGGGCGGCTATGTCATCGAGGCGAAGGTGCGCGGCGTGCTGTTCGGCCTCGGCTTTAAGGAAGACGATATGCGCCGCATGACGAGCGAGTTCTCGGGCGGCTGGCAGATGCGCATCGCGCTCGCGAAGCTGCTGATCAGAAACCCTGAAGTGCTGCTGCTCGACGAGCCGACGAACCATCTGGACCTGGAGAGCGTGAAGTGGCTCGAAAGCTTCCTTCGCAGCTATTCGGGCACTGTCATCGTCGTCAGCCACGACCGCGCGTTCATGGACAACATGGTCGATCGCGTGGCCGAGGTCGACAACCAGCATGTTAACCTTTACAAGGGAAACTACACCGCCTACCTGCGCAAACGCGCCGAACGCATCGAGCGGCTGAAGCAGGAGCGCACCAAGCAGATCGAGGAGATGAAGCGCCTCGAGGCGTTTGTCGAGAAGTTCCGCTACAAGGCGACGAAGGCTCGCCAGGCGCAGGAGCGTGCGGCGAGGCTCGAGCGCCTCAAGGCCGAGCTCGTGGAGATTCCTGAGGAAAAGAAGACAGTGCACTTCAACTTCAAGCAGCCGCCGCGCACAGGCGACATGGTGGTCGAGGCGCGC
This sequence comes from uncultured Ellagibacter sp., assembly GCF_934636505.1. GTDB lineage: Bacteria > Actinomycetota > Coriobacteriia > Coriobacteriales > Eggerthellaceae > Ellagibacter. Next base: position 7,438 of record NZ_CAKUAL010000028.1, on the reverse strand, counting down.
GGCTTGCGGAAATCCTTCGGCGACCATCACGTCTACGACGGCTTGGATTTCACGATGTATCGCGGCGAGAAGGTGGCGCTCGTCGGCCCGAACGGCGCCGGTAAGTCGACGCTCCTGAAGATGATCGCCGGCGTGCTCGCGCCCGATGCGGGATCGATCAAGTATGGCAAGCACGTGTCGAAAACCTACTATGCTCAGCATCAACTTGAGGAGCTGACCTCGGGAAACACTGTGTTTGAGGAAATCGATCACGTGGCGCCGGGCTGGACGATCAGCCAGGTGCGCACGCTTTTGGGCGCATTCCTCTTCAACGGCGACGACGTCGACAAGCGCGTGAGCGTGCTCTCCGGCGGCGAGAAGAGCCGCCTTGCACTGGCGAAGATGCTCGTGGCGCCGCGTCCTCTGCTGTGCCTCGACGAGCCGACCAACCACTTGGACATTGCGAGCGCCGACATCTTGGAGCAGGCGTTGAACGCGTTCGAGGGCACGGTGCTGTTCATCACACACGACAGGCACCTCATCAGGGGTGTTGCAAACCGCATCGTGGAAGTGAAGGACGGCCGCGTCACCAACTACGCGGGCGACTACGATTACTACCTATATAAGAGCGGCCAGCTCGATAGTGAGGCGCCGAAGGAATCATCGCTCGTCGACGAGGTCATGGGAGGCTCGGGCGGGAAGGCCGCGAGCGCGATGAAGGCGGCAGGGAAGGCTCCGGCGTCGGGTAAGACCGGATCGGGCAACACGGCTGGCGCCGGCGCTTCGTCGGGTGCGAAGACACAGCTCACGGCCCCGCGCGGAAGCGCCCCGAAGACCAAGGAGCAGAAGCGCCGCGAAGCCGAGGCGCGCAATCGGGCCTATGCAGCGCTTAAGGGCCACCGCAAGCGCATTGCCGAGCTCGATAAGCAGATGGAGCGCGATAACGCGCGCATGGCGGAACTGCTTGAACTTATGGCCGACCCCGACTTCTACATCAACGAGGACGCCTCGTCGGATGCCATCGCCGAGCACGCCCAGCTCAAGAAGCGAATCGCTGCAGCTGAGGAAGAGTGGTTCGTGTTGAACGAGGAGCTCGAAGCTGAGATGGAGAAGCAGAAAGCGCAAGCGTGATTCGTGCGTTGACCTGTTGCTCGCAGCTGATTCGCTGGGTTTCGGGCCGGCTCCACGCGCAGTTCCGCACGAGCCGAACAGCCCAGTGGGCTGTTCGTGCGAGCTCAGGACTGTTTGAGCATGGAGCTGGCGCGGAATCCAGCCCCACGTTACCGATTGCTTGCATTGCGCGGAATAAGAGGCGGAAGTGAAACCCCTGAACATTGTGCTTGTCGAACCTGAGATCCCCCAGAATACGGGCAATGTCGCCCGCACATGCGCCTGCACGGGCTCGGTGCTGCATCTGGTAGAGCCGATGGGCTTCCGCTTGACGCAGCGCAACCTGCAGCGTGCGGGCTGCGACTATTGGGATGACGTCGAAATCGTGCAGTGGCCATGTGCGGACGCGTTCTTCGAGGCGCACGGGGGAGACGAGCTGCACCTGTTCACGGGGCACGTGTCGCGCAGCTACACTGATGTGGCGTACGGCGAGGGTGCGTTTCTCCTGTTCGGACGCGAGAGCCGCGGGCTTGATGAGGCGTTCATCGAGCGCTATCTCGACGCGTGCGTTCGCATCCCCATGCGCGAGAACGAGCGCAGCTTGAACCTTTCAAATGCCGTGGCCATCGCAGCCTACGAGGCCCTCCGCCAACAATCCTGGCCGAACATGAGCTAAGCTTCCGTCCATCGGCAGCGCACGTCATTCTGCGGAATCGCCTCGATTATCTCCGTCGAAACACGGCTGCTCAAACGGGCATACACCCTTAGCGGCGATGTTCGCCTCTCTTCAATGCTTGCATCCTTAAGGTTGCTTGCAGTTTGGTACAATGCACCAAACTGCTCGATTGCATCATTGAAACGCGGAGGTACGGCATGGCGAATCCATGGCGCAAAGCGCTCTCATCATTCTTGTCAATTGTGCTCGTTGCGGGGCTTTTGCCCTGCGCATCATTCTACGGTTCGGCATGGGCAAGCGATGCCGAAGGTGAGGCCTCTGCCTCAGACGCTGCTCAGGTTGCGGAAGGTGCCTCAACTGCGGATTCGGCCCTACCTGCCGATGCCGACCAATCCTCCGAGTCAACGCAGTTCGCAGCTGTGGCTCAACCTGCGGACTCAACGCAGCTCGCAATTGCCGCGCAATCTTCAACCGAGATGCTGCCGTTCGGAAATACCATTTCCGCGGCAGGCGAGGATCATTCAGCTGCTATCACCGAGAATGGGGAGCTTTGGATCTGGGGCCGCAACTCGGAATTTCAACTCGGATATTCGTCGGGCGATGAGAAAAACTATTATCCGAAGAAGCTTATGGACGATGTTGCGAGCGTTGCTCTCGCTACAAATTTTTCGGCTGCCATCAAAAATAACGGGGAGCTTTGGACGTGGGGCTGGAACTGGAAGGGCGTGGTCGGTAACGAGGATACGGGCAGTCCCCATGGATTCGCTCCCGCAAAGCTCATGGACGATGTCGTCAGCGTTTCGCTCGGCTATCTTCATGCCGCCGCCATCAAGCGCGACGGATCGCTTTGGACGTGGGGCGAGAATTCGCATGGCGAGCTTGGCGACGGGACGACTAACGACAGCGGCAACTATGAGCCAAAAATGATAATGAATAATGTCGCTGCCGTTTCTTTGGGCACTGGTTATTCCGCCGCGATTGATTGCGATGGGGCGCTCTGGATGTGGGGCGACAATTCGAAAGGGCAGTTCGGAAACGGCACGACTGAGAGTAGCACCACCCCCATCAAGGTTATGGACGGTGTTTCTGCTGTGTCGCTTGGCGGGTCTCATACTGGGGTCATCATGACAGATGGGTCACTTTTGACCTGGGGGTGGAATCTTGATGGACAGTTGGGGGATGGAACGACCGAGGATAGCAGTGTTCCCGTCAAGGTGATGGATGATGTAGCTTCGATATCATTCCGCTGTTGTAACTCCTCGGCTGTCAAGAAAGACGGCACGCTGTGGGTGTGGGGCGATGGCGCATACAACCAACTTGGAGTGACTTCTTGGGACCAGCCTAAGCCCGTACAATACCTCGAAGGGGTTGTCTGCGCTTCGGTGGGCATGAACCATTCTGCCGCCCTCAAGCAGGATGGCACGCTTTGGACGTGGGGTTGCAACAATTACGGACAGCTCGGCTACATGACCTTAGAACAGCAGTGGACACCTTACCAAATCATGGACAAAGTTGCCCTTCCTGCGGGTTCGTCGGGCGCAGTTCCGCCCGAAACGATTCCCTCCGACCCCTTCACGGCAAGCGCTTGGTTTAAGGCTTCGGGCGGCGATGGAGAAGCTGCGACTGTAGTGAACTGGGACGACGCGTGGTTTAACACCTCTTCGTACACGTACAACCACGACCTTGCCACCACTGCCGCCGTGCTCGCCGCCGCGGCTTACGACGAGTCGTTCGTGAAAAAGACGTTGCGAGACGAGCTCGGCTTCAGCGCGTTCGATTCGGTGGAATATCACCCCGAAGGGAAGGACTACAACGGCGACTACGACCAGGTTGGCTACTCCATCGAGACGCGCATGACCTCAAACGGCGTGCCGATCATCGCCGTCATCGTGCGCGGTACGCCCGGCAACGGCGAGTGGCTTAGCAACCTCAACGTCGCCGACACGCTGCAGAATTCCGACCAGGAAACGCACGAGGGCTTTAAGGCGGGGGCGCTGCGGGTGCTTCGGGCCCTGCGTAGTTACGTGTACGACAACGGCATCGACCTCGACGAAGCGCGCGTGCTCATCGCCGGCCACAGCCGGGGCGCTGCGGTGTCGAACATCCTCGGTGCCCGCCTCGACGATGGGCTGACAACCGACGCGGGGACGCTCTCGCCCGACAACGTCTACACCTTCACGTTCGAATCGCCCAACGCCACGCGCGCAAGCAACCGCAGCGATGCCAAGTACGGCAACATCTTCAACATCGTGAACCCCGAGGACGTCGTCATCAAGGTGCCGCTTGGCGAGTGGGGCTACGGCCGCTACGGCAATGATCTGGCGCTGCCTTCCAGGTCGAACACGCTGAGAGGCGACTACAAGGCGCAGCTGGCAAAGATGAACGAGTATTTCGAGCGCTTCAGCGATGGAGAAAAGTACCGGGGCTATCTGACCGGCTCCGTCACCGCTTCATCGATTTCGACGGAGATGGCGATGCTCGCCCGATCAACCTGGTGGTACTACCACAATCGTCTGGCTGGCGTGACACCGCATGAGGTGTTCACGAGTCTCGTGAAGGCGGCCATCATGAACACCGCCGACAACGGCGACTATGCCGTTTTGTACGCAGCGATGGTGATTCCGCAGTATAAGCTCCTGTTCACGGCCATTTTCGGCACGGGCGCGCTCAATGGGGCGTTCATCACGGGCAAGGGCGTGGTGCACGGGCATACGCAGGAAACCTACGTGGCGTGGATGGAAAGCGATGAGGCTGCGCTCGGCGAGTTCCCCGAGATATTCGCCCGCAAGAATTACCGCTCGCTGCTTGTTGCCTGCCCGGTCGACGTTAAGGTTTACGACGCCGAGGGCAATCTTGTCGCATCGATTTCCAACGATGAGGTTGACGAGACCCTGCTTGAAGAGGGTCTTCCCGCGGCGGTAACGTCCGACGGCGTGAAGATGGTCGATATTCCCGCCGGTGGCGACTACCGCGTCGAAGTCACCGCGACCGACGGCGGCGAGATGGACGTGACTGTCGAGGAACGAGATGTCCTAAGCAGCGATCCCATCAGCGTGAAGAGCTATCAGGGAGTCGCTATCGAGGAGGGCGATGTGTTCTCGCTCGATGCGTCCGCGCAGGATGCCCCCGCTGATTGCGTGCTCGTAGATGACTCGACTGGCGACGAGGCGAAGGCTTCCTCCGTCGCGTCGGGCTCAGACTTGGAAGAGTCGACGGTGTCCGTTTCCGCGGAAGGTGAAGGCGACGTTTGGGGCGGCGGCACGGTGGTCGCTGGCGGCAAAATCGCCATCCACGCGCGAGCATCGGAAGGCAGCGTGTTCATCGGGTGGCAGCGCGAGGGCGCTTCGGGCGAGCGGGAAGCGATCGCCGGCGGTGCTGATATCGAGGTGCGCGCATCCGAGGATGTAACGTATGTGGCGCAGTTCGCGAGCGTCCCGTCTGAGTTCCCCGACGTCGACTACGCCGAGTGGTACGCCGAGGGCGTGTCGTTCTGCTCCGCGAAGGGCCTTATCACCGGCTATGCGGAAGGCCCCGATGCCGGCCTGTTCGGCGTGGGCAGGCCCCTTACGCGTGCGCAGTTCGCCATGATCCTCTGGCGCGCAGCCGACCCCGACGCTGCCGCAGCGTACAAGCCTGCCGACACGCCTAACACCACGGGTATGGACGATGTCGAGTCCTTCGTGTGGTACACCGGTGCTGCCAACTGGGCTGTTGCCAACCAGGTGATCAACGGCTTCAACAACGGCGACGGCACGTTCAGCTTTATGCCCAATGAGCCGGTGACCGCTGAGCAGGTGACCAAGATCTTCTGCAACTACGCGAATGGTGGCCAGGCCGGCGATCCGGCGGCTCTCGGCGACTTGACCGATAGCGATGCCATATCCGATTGGGCAGTGGGTTCGGTTGCCTGGGCCAAGGAGTCCGGCCTTGTCAGCGGCTACGACAACCACGACGGAACCTACACGTTCGCGCCCTCCGAGAGCACTTCTCGCGAGCGCGCCGCAACCCTGATCATGAAGGCGTATCGGCAGGGGATTTTGAAGTAGCGCGAAGTCGACGCCTGCGCTGGTGTTAGGATCGGCGCGGGCGTCTCGCCATGACTGCCGTTCGGTGCCGGCGCCTGTTTTAGGACGGGCGCCGGCACTGGCGCACTCTGGCTCCTTGCGCCCGCAAGCGCAACGCCTTCTCGCTTTCCATCTGCGCACTTTTCGCGCAGGGGAGTGAGGTGCGCGCTCTGCGTGCTTTCCCTTGCGCTACACTTATGACCCATGTCATCACAATATCTTGCCTACATAATCTGCTCGGTCCTAAGCTTCGTGCCAGCCATCGTGTTTCACGAGGTGGCGCACGGGTTTGCGGCATACAAGCTCGGCGATCCCACGGCTAAGCGCGCGGGGCGCCTGTCGCTTAACCCGCTCAAGCACGTTGACCCGTTCGGCACGGTCATCCTGCCTTTGTGCATGCTCGCGATGAGCGGCCCCGTGTTCGGCTACGCGAAGCCGGTTCCCTACAACCCGTCTTACTTCAAGAACCCCAAGACGGGCGACGTCATCGTTGGCCTTGCCGGACCGGCGGCGAACCTCGTGATGGCCGCCCTCGCCGGCGCTATCGCCTGGGCGCTCTACGGCCAAGCGCCCGCGCTCGTCGCGCAAAGCAAGGCGTTCGCGTACTTCTACCTCATGTTCCTCCCCATGTTTGCGCTCATCAATCTCTACCTGCTCTTCTTCAACCTGCTGCCCATCCCGCCGCTCGACGGCTCGTCGGTACTCGCGCTTTTCATTCCGAGAAAGCACATGCACACGTACTATCGCGTGCAACAGTACGCCATGCCCGTTTTCATGATCGTCCTCATCATTCTGCCGTATGTCCTGCACGTGAACCCCGTCGGCGTATACCTCGACGTCACAGCGGGCAATGTGGCCAACCTGCTGTTCCCGTTCAGGGTTTCCTAGGGGGCGAAGCTGTGTCCTACAAAGTCCGCACTGCAAGCTTCGAGGGTCCGTTCGATCTTCTGCTGTACCTGGTGAGCAGGCAGAAAGTCGACATCGGCGCCATCTCGATCACCGAGATCGCCGACCAATACCTCGTCGAGGTCACGCGCATGAAGAACCTCGACCTCGACGTGGCGAGCGACTTTTTGCTCGTGGCATCGACGCTGCTCGAGATCAAGGCGCAAAGCCTCATCCCGCAGGAAACGCCCGAAATCGACGACGATATCGCGGAGCTCACCCCGAGCGAGGCGCGCGATATCCTGGTCGAACGGCTGCTCGCCTACAAGCAGTACAAGAACGCGAGCTCCGCCCTTCACGCGCGCTTCGTGTCGGAAGGTCGCATGCACACGCGTCCATTCGGTCCCGATGCGAGCTTTTTGAACCTCATGCCCGACTACCTGAAAGACGTCACGCTCGACGGCCTCGCGCTCACGTGCGCCCGTGCGCTGGCCCGACGCGATGTGTTCCTTCTGGAAAGCGAGCATATCGCCGCAAAGCCCATTCCCGTCGAAACGCACGTGCGAGCCATCCACCAGCGCATCGTCAATCGCGGGCACCTGCGGTTTTCCGATTTGGTCGACGGGCGCACGCCGACGCCAGTCGTCGTCGTGACGTTCCTCGCGGTGCTCGAGCTCTACAAGCGCTCCATGGTGAAGATCAACCAAGACGAGCTGTTCGGCGA
>NZ_CAKUAL010000027.1 GCF_934636505.1 uncultured Ellagibacter sp. | reverse complement strand
AGGGAAGCGCACTCCATAACCCTTGTTCCGCACGCCATGATTTGGTCGCGACTGATTGTCATCACTGCTCGATTCTTGCGTATAGGTGCTGAAACTCTGATTTGAAATATTATCATACGAATACGTAAGATTTTCGTGTAATTGGAAAAATCATACATATAGGTAAGAAATCTGCTAAAGCACCAGGTAGCGACCGGTGATGCTTTCCAGGTTCGCAGCGATTTCCACAGGCGTGCCGCACGCCACGATGCGCCCGCCGCCTCTCCCGCCATGAGGTCCCATGTCTATCACGTAGTCGGCATTGGCGATGAAGTCGAGGTCGTGCTCGACCACCACCACGGTGGCGCCCTGCTCCACAAGCCGCCCGAACACGCCGAGCAGTGTCTCGACGTCGCGCGGGTGCAGACCGATGGTCGGTTCGTCGAACACGAACACGGCGTCTTCCTGTCCCCGGCCCATCTCGCTTGCAAGCTTCAGGCGCTGGGCCTCGCGGCAGAAGGTAGGTATCTATCAATATTTAGCGAATTATTCCCCAAATAGGACGATAGCGGGGACTGTCTTTGGGCGAAAAGGCTGATAATCTGTCACGTAGACGATTTCCGCACAACTTATCGTCGTTTTTGTACAGAGGCCATCCGGAACCGCAAAGCAGCTCCCTCTATTTCGGGCGCCGCGCCTGTTCGAATCCCCCACCGGCAAGGAGGGTCCCATGCTCGAAACCGAACGGTTCATCTTACGTCCCTGGTGCGATGCCGATGCGCCGACGCTCTTCCGTTGGGCAAGCGATCCGCGGGTGGGGCCTCCCGCCAACTGGGCGCCGTATGTGAGCGTCGAGCACGCCCGCGAGGTCCTTCACGCCGTGTACTGCGCGCCCGACACGTTCGCCATCTGCGCAAAGCATCCCGAGGAGTTCGACTCGGCCGCCATCGCACGCATCGAGGGCGCGGCCGACTTCGGCGACATGACGCGCGGATTTTCCGGTCGTGCGTTCTTGCGCGAGCGCAAAAAGGTGGCTTCGACCTCGTTAAACCCCATCGGCAGCATCAGGTTCGTCAAGCCCGACCATGCCAACTGCGCAATCGGGGAAAACGATCGGGAAATGGGAATCTGGCTCGCTGCTCCCTTTTGGGGCTTCGGGATCGCCCCCGAAGTGGCGAGCGCGATGCTGCGCTATGGCTTCGGCGAGCGCGGGCTTTCCGCAATCTGGGTCTGCAACTTCGTGGAAAACGCGACGTCTGCCCGCGCGAAGGACAAGCTCGGCTTCCAGCTCGTGCGGCGCGAGGAGGCGACCAACCCCGTCACGGGCGTAGTGCGCACGCAGCAGGTGTCGGTGCTCACGAAAAGCTCGTGGGAGGGCATGCAGAAAGCAAACGAGTAGATTTCCCCAGGTCGCCCATGCTTTTTGTCCGCTCCGTGCTCGGATGCGCCAAGACGCCAGCTGAGAAATGCGCCATGTCTTTCCATATTTCTTGCAGGCAGAACAAGTAAAGGTGCAACCTCCCTCGGTAACACTAATCACAAATTCGTGTTACTTCATAGTGTTACGAATTCAAAATCCGTGTTACACTGGAATAGCATCATCCATCAAGGAGAGGGATATCAATGGGAAAGAATCTACGCAAGCTGCTCGCTGTGGTTTTCGCCGCCACGCTGGCAGCGGGTATTCTCGCACTCGCGGGATGCTCGTCGCCGAATGCGACCTCCGAATCAACGTCGAACTCCAGCGAGGCATCCGCCCCCAGCACGCAAACTGTCACCGATATGGTTGGACGCACGGTTGAAGTGCCTGGAGAAGTCGACAAGGTTATCGGCGTCGGCGCCTCGTCGCTTCGCATGATTTGCTATATGCAGGCGGCCGATAAGGTGGTCGGCGTGGAAAAATCCGAGCAGGAAGATTCTGTGACCTGCGCATACCGCCACGTAAACCATGACACGTTCGCAAAGCTTCCTGTTATCGGGGAAGGTGGGTCAAAGGGCGTGACCGCCAACGAGGAGGCGATCATCGCCGCCGCGCCGCAGGTCATTATCGCCAACCTCGACAAGGACTCTGCTGACAGCTTGCAGCAGAAGACCAACATCCCGGTTGTCTGCGTCACCATGAGCGATATCGTGTTCGACCAGAAGCTCTACGACAATATCACGCTGCTTGGCAAGGTTTTGGGCAAGGAAGACCGTGGTCAAGAGCTTATCGGGTATATGAAGGACACCGAAAAGGACCTGCAGGACCGCACTGCAAATGTCCAGAAGAAGACTGCGTATGCGGCTGGCGTCAGCTTCCGCGGTGGCCATGGATTTTCAGGCACCGAGGCAGGGTTCGCCCCGTTCTCCATTTGCAACATCACCAATATCGCCGATGCTGGGCATGATAGCGGCTGCTTCGACATCGACCTCGAAGCCGTGACTGCGGCGCAGCCTGATTATGTCTTCATCGAGGGCGGCAATCTCGGTCTGGTCAAGGAGGACGTCGTGGCCAACCCCGACTACTTCAACAACTTGAAGGCGATCAAAGATGGCAACGTGTTCTCGCTTGTTTCGTATCGCTTCTATGCGACTAACGTCGAGCTGGCCATCGCCAATTGCTATCACGTTGGCAGCTGCGTCTACCCTGATCAGTTCTCCGACATTGATTCCGCCAAGAAGCTCGACGAGATCACGAACTTCTTCTTGGGGGCCCCGCTCTCTCAAGATCTTGCGGCAGAAGGCTTAAGCTTTCAGAAGTATGACCTGATGGCTATGTAGGCTAAAAGGGGCGAGCCGGTGTTCGGTCCGCATCCCAATTTGCTTTCCGACCCCCTGAACATATCGGAAAAGGAAGAACCCCGCCACGTGCGGGGTTCTTCCTTTTGGGGCTGCCCTGCCCCGCATTCGCGACCATGCTTCAAGTTCTGCCCGGGGCATGGCTTGCCGATTAGCTTGCGCTCGGGATCGCCAGCTTCGCGTTGTCAATCTCCACGATGCGCATGGGCATATCGTAGGCTTGGGATAGCGCTTCGTCGGTTACCGCGTCGATTCCCCCACGCGCGATGATTTCCCCGTTGCGCATCAGCACGAACCTGTCGCAGAATCTCAGTGCCAGGTTGACGTCGTGGATGACCATGACCGTGGCAAGTGATGCCTGCGTGGTGATATCACGGACGACCTGGAGCACCTCCATCTGGTTTTTGGGGTCGAGCGCGCTTGTGGGCTCATCGAGCAGCAGTGCTTCGGTCTCCTGTGCGATTGCGCGCGCGATGTAGACTTTCTGCCGCTCGCCTCCCGATAGCTCGTCGCAATAGCGGTCGACGAACGGCTCAAGCTCCATCCGCTTGATCGCCGCCGCCACCACGGCGCGATCGTGCTCGCTGATGCTCCACGACACGTGCGGCTTGCGGCCAAGCAGCACCTCGTCGTATACGCTCAAGTGTGGAATTCGTTGCTGCTGGGTTACGTAGGCGATATGCTGCGCCGTCTCGCGCCTGTTCATCCCCCGAAGGTTCCTGCCGCCTACGCGCACCTCGCCTGCTGACGGGGTTGCGATGCTCGCCAGCAGGTTCAGCAGCGTGGACTTACCCGCGCCGTTGTTCCCCAAGATAGCGGTCATCGTTCCCGCATGGGCTTCGAAAGATAGCTCTTCGAAAACGGGCTTACTCACATGAGGGAAAGCGAAGGCGACGTTTATCGCTTCGAGGATCAGACTGTGGTCGGGGTTGTGGCGATGGGCGTGCTCAGGCAGTGCCTCCCCTTCCGCATGCGCATGTTCATCATGGGGGCCTACGTCATGCACGTGCGGCTCCCTGCCGCCCGCATGGCGATGAAAATGGTTGTGCACGGTGCCGTCGGCGTGCTCGTGCATATGCGAGTGAAGCGTCTCGTTCTGCTCGTTCGCCACGGTCCTCTCCTTTGCCTCGCTCATCGCTTGTACCCCTTGTAGAGCAGGAAAAGGAACAACGGGGCACCGAGAAACGATGTGATCGCGCCGATCGGCAGGATCACAGGTGAGATAATCATGCGTGCGACCAGGTCGGATGCGAGCATGATTGTTGCACCCAGCGCCAGCGACGCAGGCAAAAGGAAGCGGTAGTCATTGCCCACGAACTTTCTTGCGATGTGCGGAGCGATCAGGCCGATGAAGTTGACCAGGCCGATGAATGACACCATGGTCGCAGCCATGAGCGAGGCGACGAACACGCCCACTGTTCGCGTTCGCGCGACGTCGACGCCGAGCCCGCCCGCCACATGGGCGCCGTTTTGCAGCGCGTTGTAGTTCCAGCGGTTCAGGAAAAAGTACACGCTGCACAGCGATCCGACGATCGCCATGAAACCGATTTGCGGCCAAGTCGCGCGTCCTAGATCGCCGAACTGCCAAAAGATGACTTTCGTCAGGTTAAGATCGTCGGAGAAGTACTGCATGATGGTGGAAGCGCCCGCCCACAGTGCGGAAAGCGCGACGCCCACCAAGATGATGCTCTCCGGTGTGGCGAGTCCCATGCGCGAGAACAGTAGCACTACCACGCTCGACACCATAGCTCCCACAAACGCGCACAGAGCGATAGCCGTCATGCCCATCTCAGATGAGGAGCCGAACACAGTCGGCACGATCACCAGGATTGCCGTCGTCGCGCCGAACGCTGCACCTTGGGAGATTCCGACTGTCGAGGCGGAGGCCAAGGGGTTTTCCAGTACGCTTTGCAGTGCCGCACCGGCAAGCGCCAAGCCAGCGCCCGCTACGATGGCGCATGCCGTGCGGGGCAGTCTGATCGATTGTATGGTGTTCACGTCCTGTGCGGACCCGATGCCGAACAGTGCGAGGACGCTGTCGATCGGATTGATTTGCAGCGCTCCCACCGATAGTTCCACGACGGCAACAACGAGGCAGGTAGCAACCATAGCGACGATGCAGAGAACATAACGTCGCTCCTGCCTCTTGCGTGCGACGGTGATATTCGGCATTAGAATCCTTCGCGCTGGTATGCGTCGTAGCAATCGCGGCAGACCAGCTGCCCGTTTTGCACGCGGAGACCGAATTCTGCCGTCTTCTCGCCGCACTTGGCGCACGGCTGCGAAGCGAACAGGCGCGCGGGCTCGGGCAGCTCGTAGAAGGGCTCCTTCACGTCGAAAAGCTCTTCGTAGGGATGGGTGAACAGGTACTCGGTGTACTCGTCGCGCGTCAGGCCTTCGCCGCACTCGGGTTTGAGGACCAGGCGGACGCTTTTGCCCGTGTCGCGGCTGAAGAAGCTGAACGCCATCTTGCCGCGGATGCGCGCGATGAGATTGGACTTGCCGTACGTGCAGCCGAGCAGCACCTGCACGGCGTCAACGCCGCATGCATCGTTTTCCACAACGGCGACGATTTCCTCGTCGACTGCGGGCAGCGCCTCGTCGCTAAGGCCGAGCTGCGCGATTGCGCCCTCGACGGCCTTGAACCCGATGAGCATGCCCGGGCAGATATGACCGTGAAAGGCGGCGACCTTATCCAGGTGTTCTTGAGTCAACATGTTCGGCTCTCCCTCGTTGTCGTTTGTGAACGCGTCGAGGGTAAGTGTAACACTTTTTCGAAATTCGTGTTACGGCTGAAATGCAACTGGCGGGAGGCGCGCATCAAGTGCGTCCTCCCGCCAGTGAACGGTTAGTTTCGGTCCCTAATAACTTACGGCCGCTTCGACCCGCAGTTGCCGCAGAACGCACCCGTGTTCTCGGCGCCGCAGGAGCACGTCCAGCTGCCGGCGGGAGCGGGCTTCGGCGAGCCGCAGTTGCTGCAGAACTTGCCCGTGTTCTCGGCGCCGCACGAGCAGGTCCAGCTGCCGGCGGGCGCGGGCTTGGGAGAGCCGCAGTTGCTGCAGAACTTGCCGGTGTTCTGCGCGCCGCACGAGCACGTCCAGCCGCCTTCGCCGTTGCCTCCGCCGTTGCCGGTAGCAAATCCGCCGCCTGCAGCAACGTTGTACTGGCTTTGCGGCGTGCCGCCACCGCCCTGCTGGTTGAAGAGGCTACCGGCGTTCATGCCGCCAGCCATGTTCGCCATGCCCATGCCCATGAAGCCCGCCATGGCGCCCGACTCGTTCGCGGCAGCCGTGCGCATCGCGTCGGACTGAGCAGCGGCGATGTTCGCAGCAGCCATAGCCGGGTCGCGCATGACCGCGGCTTTCTGCAGGTCCTTGATCATCCGCTCGTCCTCTTCGGACGCGGCGATCGTGTTCACGCCGAAGGAAGCCACCTCGATGCCGCGCAGGTCGGCCCACTTCTCGGAGAGCACCTCGTTGAGGGCGTCGGCGAGCTCGGTGGTGTGCGCGGGCACGGCGGAGTAGCGCACGCCCATTGCGGAAATCTTCGCGAAGGCGGGCTGCAGCGCCGTCAGAAGCTCGCTTTTCAGCTGCGAGTCGATCTTGTCGCGCGTGTAGGGCTCCTCCACGTTGCCGCATACGTTCTTGTAGAACAGCAGCGGGTCGGTGATCTTGTAGGAGTACTCGCCGTTGCAGCGCACCGAAATGTCAACGTCAAGGCCGATGTTCGCATCGACGACGCGGAAAGGAACCGGCGTTGCCGTGCCGTACTTGTTGCCGATGATCTCCTTCTTGTTGAAGAAGTACACTCGCTGGTCTTTGCCTGTGTCGCCGCCGAAGGTGAAGCGGCCGCCCACGCGCTCGAAGGCCGTCTTGATGCGGTCGGTGATCTTGTCGTCGCCGAAGAACAGGCTCGGCTCGGAAGAGTTGTCGAACACGAATTCGCCAGGCTCGCCGCATGCATCGACGATCGCGCCCTGCTCGACGACGATCATGTACTGGCCGTCGGCCACGGCGATGATCGAGCCGTCGGAGATGATGTTGCTCTCGCCCTTGGTGTTCGAAGAGCGGCCCTTGTCGGAGGTGCGCTTCGTGCCCTTGACCACCAGCGTGTCGGCGTTGAGCGCATCGCAGTAGAAATAGTCGCGCCAAGAATCGGCAAGTACGCCGCCCAGGGCGCCCGCGCCCGCTTTCAGAAGACCCATGATCGTTTCCTTTCCGTCGTTTTGCCTGATCGTATATTCGCTCGGGGCGTACGTCCGAAGCTGCGTGCCCCGTAGTTGCCGCTAGTCGTCGTCCTTGCTGATGCGTACGCGCGTGATGTGGGTCGTCACGTACCGGTCATTGGACCCGGTGAGCGTGAGCCCTTCCATCGTGATGTAGCCCCGCGCGTCGGTCTGCTCGCGGGCCGTCTTCATCTGATTGTAGAAGGCGATGCACACGAAGGTCGCGATGGCGAGCGGGATTCCGAAGTCGACAAGCACGCTCGTGAGCTCGTCGTCGAACTGGAACACCGATACGTCGAGTCCGATCAAGATCGCCATGCACACGAGGAAGATGCCCAAAAACCACAGCACCACCTTCAAAGGCGACACCGGCAAGTCGCCGATGAAGCGCCCCGTCTGGCCGTTCATGGCGAACAGGAAGTCCTCGTCTTTGTAGAGCGTGTGCAAAAGCCACACGGGGAAAAGCGCCTGGGAAAGCCCGGTGATCTCGCTGTTCGCGTTGATCGACTCCTGCGTGACGTCGTCATACCCGGTCACGGTGGCCTGCAGCTCGTCTTCCAAGCTGCCCTTCATGCGCCGCATGGCGCGCGGCTGGCAGGTGCCGGCCTCCTGGTCGTAGCGCTCGGCCAGATACCCTGGCAGGTACGCCACTGAGAACGGCACGAGCTCGTCGAAGTTGAACGGCTCGATCGCGTCCATGTGCGCGTCGGGCATCTTCGCCGAGCCGTCGGCGGGAATGCGCTCGAAGTCGAGCGATCCCTCGCGGTACGCCTCGTAGACGTCGGTCTCGGTGACTTCCTCGTCGCCCGAGGTGTAGACGCGGGTGTTTTTGCACTCGTAGGTTGCGCTTCCCTCGGCGTTCCCGTCGTAGAGCCAAAACGGCACGTAGACGCCCTGCATGTGCGCGATGCGGTTGCTCTGCACGAATTCTTTGGGAAGGAACTTCTTGCCCTTGTAGTACGAGGTAAGTGCGGAAGTCGCCTCTTCTTTGCTCACCTTGAAGGGAATGATGAAATCGGGTTTCGCATCGTTTGAGAAGGTGCCGGGCACGACGGCGGGGTTCCCGCAGTACGGGCACTCCGAGACCGCCGTGGTCGCATCGACCGTGACCGCGGCGCCGCAAGAGGAACACGTAAAGGAGCGCATTCCCTCGCGCTCGTCCTCGTTCCATGAGGCGCGCGAAAGGTACGCCTGGATGGGGTCGCTCGCGCTTGCGGAGACTTCTTTCGCGGCGGAAATCGTCTCGTTGGTAAGCACCGATGCCGCGCCTGCCGCTTCGTCGCCCATTCGCTCGAAGTCGCTTCGCTCCCCTGCCTCTGCCCGCTCGGTGTCGCTCTCGGCCTGTGCATCGGCTTTCTGCTGCTTGGCGGCATAGGCGGCCTCGACTTCGGCGGGTGTGAAGGCTCCGCCGCAGTAGTCGCAGTGCAGCTTTCCGTCGGCGCCCTCGAAGTGCAAAGGACCCATGCATGAAGGGCACTGGTAGTTTACCGATTCAGTTGCCATTGGCTGACCTCCGACGTAGGCGGCTGCAGTTTCATTGTTCGCCCCCATGATACTTTATGCGCGTCCATCCGCGCGGTTTCGTTGTCAATTTCGTTGTGCCATGCGGCCAAAAAAACGTGGCTCGGTTGGCCGCGCGGCCATCGCAGGAAGATAGCTGTTCTTGCGGCAAATGGCGTCCTTGTCCCCCATAGTTCTGCGCATCGTGCAGTTTTCGCATATGAAAGTTCTGCGCATCGTGCTAATCTGTAGGCAAATAGTTTTGCGCGTCGTGCAAAAAATGGAGGAACAATGCTGAAACGCAAAGCATACGATAAGCTTCTCGAATGGAAGAATGCGAGCTCGGGGGCTACCGCGCTCCTTATCGAGGGCGCTCGCCGCGTGGGGAAGAGCACCCTTGTCAAGGAGTTCGGCGAAAACGAGTACGAAAGTTGCCTCATCATTGATTTCTTCCAGGCTCCTGATGAGGTGCGGGGATACTTTTCGGAGTATCGGGCCGACCTCGATACACTCTTTCTCTATCTTTCAACCTTCTATGGCGTTGAGCTGCACGAACGGAATACCCTCATCGTTTTCGATGAGGTCCAGATGTGCCCTTCCGCCCGAGGTCTTATCAAGTATCTTGTCGCTGACGGCCGCTACGACTACATCGAGACGGGGTCGTTGCTATCCATCAAGCAGAATGTCTCAGATATTGTGATTCCCTCTGAGGAAGAGGCGTTCGAGCTCGGTCCGCTCGACTTCGAAGAATTTCTTTGGGCTATGGGGGAACGTCAGCTGGCAGACCTTATCAAAAGCCAGTTCAATAAGCTAAAGCCCCTTCCCGATGTGCTCCACCGTAAGGCGTTGGGGCTGCTGAGAGAATACATGCTTGTTGGAGGTATGCCGAAGCCCGTGGACGTCTATGCTGCTCAAAGGAGCTTCGTTGCTGTAGACAAGGAAAAGAGGCGCATTTTATCGCTCTACCGAAACGATGTGGCAAGGTTTGCTCGAGGATACGAGTTCAAGGTTGTATCGATCCTGGACGGCATCCCCGGACAATTGTCGAAGCGTGAGAAAAAGTTCACCTTAAGTTCGATTAGCAAGAGCGCGCGTATGCGGTCATACGAAGAGGCTTTTTTCTGGCTGGCGGATGCTCGCATTGCCAACCTGTGCTATGCGTCCTGCGATCCGAGTGTGGGTCTTTCACTCAGCATGGACCAGACGTCGCTTAAGTGCTACATGGCGGACACAGGGCTTCTCGTCAGCCTCGCCTTCGCAGATGACCTGGGCGTCAAGGAGAGCGTCTACCGAACGGTCCTGCGCGGGGAAATTGGGATAAACGAGGGGATGCTTACGGAAAATATCGTTGCCCAAATGCTTGTTGCGGGCGGTCATAATCTGTTTTTCTATTCCCAATCGGGGAAATCTGAGGGTGAAGAGAGAATGGAGATTGACTTCTTGATTCAAAAGCCCTATTCGAACGCTGCGGGCAAGCCAAGGATCTCCCCAATCGAAGTGAAGTCTCCCAGGCAATATGGGACTACGTCGCTCGATCGATTCAAGAAGAGATTCGATAAGAAAATCGGTACCCAATATGTGCTGCATCCGAAGCAAATGAAGGTCGAGCAGGATCGGGTGTATCTCCCGCTGTACATGGGCTTTTGCCTGTAACTTGCCCGGATCCCCTGCCTGCTGTGCCATACGGCCAAAAAAACGCGGCTCGGTTGGCCGTGCGGCCATCGTTTGATAGGGCGCTCAAGGTATACTTGGATAAAAGGGGATCGTGCGAGGCGGAAAAGGAGCTCGGATGGGCCGTGCAAGCGGAACAGACCCGCTCAAGGGGCGGATAGTGGCGGCATGGG
The DNA here is from genome assembly GCF_934636505.1 of uncultured Ellagibacter sp. Lineage (GTDB taxonomy): Bacteria > Actinomycetota > Coriobacteriia > Coriobacteriales > Eggerthellaceae > Ellagibacter. The sequence continues at coordinate 15,004 of NZ_CAKUAL010000027.1, read as the reverse complement.
CCATCTTCGCCCTTGTTCTTGGGGTCGCGCTCGCCGTCGTGCAGCTGGCTTCTCAGGCGGAAATCCGCTTCTTCGGTCTTCCGGGAAGCGGCCCGTCGAGCACGGCAGGACTGATGATCTTGGCGGGCTCGGGCTGTGTCGCCTGGGGATTCTCCGTGCATTTGCGCTGCTCGGACATAAAAATTCGGGGTAATTTGAAGATTATCGCCGCCCTTCTTGCCGCCTGGCTTTTGGACGTGCTGCTGAAATACCCCGTGAAAAGCGACCTTATTGCCTCCATCATGTGGTATTTCTACTACGTGCCGATGATGTTCATCCCCACGTTCTTCCTGACAAGCGCCCTTCACGCCGCCGCCCTTGATCGGCATGTTGCATGGCAAAGGGTTGTCAGCATTGCTTGGGCTATCGACGCGGTGTTCTGCGTGCTCGTGCTGACGAACAACTACCACCACCTCGTGTTCGCGTTCGACTTATCCGATCCGCATTGGAGCATGGATTACACCTATCAGGCGGGTTACTGGTGCGTGACCGCGTGGGCGCTTGTGCAGTACGTGGGCTTTTTCGCGGCGGCATTTCCCGCTGCTCGGACCCAACTGAAAAGCGCCTTTCTGCCGATGGCCATCATCCTTGGCGTGGGTGCGGCGTACTTTGCGCTGTTCATCGCTCGCAAGGCGGGGCTATTCTCGACGAACATTGCCCTCGTCTATAGTATCTTGGTTATTGTTGCGCTCGAACTATCGCTTGACCTGGGAATCCTTCCCTCATATGCCCGATATGACCAATTCTTCTCAAAACTCCCCTTCGATTTGAAAATCCTCTCGCGCGAGCGAGACGTTGTGTACCAAACCACCGCCGCGACTGAGATTCCCGATGCCGCGCGAACGACGCTCGGGGAAATCGAGACCCCGCGCTACGGCATCGTGTCGTTTCGCACGTCAGCCGTTCCCTCGACGCTGTTCAAGGTGTATTCGGTGGTGGGCGGCGTCGCGCTTTTGTCCGAGGACATGACGGCGCTCGATGAGCGCAGGCGCCTGCTTTCCGAGCGCCAGGCGAAGCTGCGGCGCGCGAACGCCATGCTCAAGCGCGATCGGGAGCTCGCGATGACGCTCCATCGCCAGGAGGACGCCCGCGCGCTGTTTGCTGAGATCGAGCGTGCACTCGAAAGCAAGACGCAGCGCATAAGCGAGCTGCTCGACGACCTGCCGCAGGGAAGCGACCCCGCCTCCGCGGCCGCCCGTCGCGAACGGCTCATGGAGGTGAAGCTGCTCGTTGCGTACTGCAAGCGCAAGGGCGGGCTTATCTTGGCGGAGAAAAGCGACCCCGACTTCAACCGCGAGCGGCTTGAGCTCGTCTTCAACGAGACGGCTGCCGATTTGCGCTCGCTCGACATCGAGTGCGCGGCACTTGTGGAGACATCGGAGGTGCTCCCTGCGGCTACGGTGAGCGTGCTCTACGACTGCCTCTACGACTTCGCGGCGGCGGCGTTCTCGGCGAGAAACCCGGTTCTCATGCTGTTCGTGCGCGATGGGCAGTCGGGCGAGGTGGAGATGCGTGCCGCTCTCGAATCGGACGGCGCCGTGGGGCCGAGATTCCAGGAATCGCTCGATGAGCTGCGAAAATCGCTGATTTCGCAACATGCGGCCTTCACGTTGGAAACGTCGAGGGACAGCGTAAGCCTCTCGGTTTCACTCGAGGGAAGGTGATCGCATGGGTTTTCTCTTCGAGCTGGATACCCCCGTGATCGTTGCGCTCGTGGTGTCGTTCTACGTCGCCGCGGGAGGGCAGCTTCTCCATGTGCTCTTCCTCTCGACGCGCCGCGGCGCGCGTCCCTTCTCTCTCGTCAAACTCTACGAGGTGCTGCTCTTCGCGCATCTGCTGCTTGCGGCGGCTACGGCGAACAGCGTCCACAGCGGCTACGGCGTGGCGCTGTTTCGTCTGAAGGCGTTCTCGTTCCCCATTGAGTCGCTTCTGTGGATAGACGCCGTGGCGGCGCTTTTGGGGCTTGCGCTGGCGATTGCCTACCGACGCCCCATCATGACGAGTGAGATCGCCCTCATGGCGCTCACCACCCCGCCGTCCATCGATATGCTGGGTCATCTGGTGCCGTATCTCCTCATCGGCGATGCGGCGTTCTTCGTCTTCCGCGTGGGAGCTGCGCTTACCCTCGATGTGCGTGCCGGGCGGCGCTCCGTTTCGCGGCTGTCGATCATCGATTCTATCCGGGCACTGCCTGAGGGCATCATCTGCGCCGATGACGAGGGGCGCATCCTCTTCATGAACGAGTCGATGCGCTCGTGTCTGACCGCGCTCGGTTTTGCGGGTGACCTTGCTGAGACGCGCGGGGTGTGGGATGACCTCGAAGAGATGGCGAACAAGGCGGAAGGGCGCGCGGACGCGGTTTTGCCGGAAGGCATTCGTCTTGAGATATCCCCCGATGAGACGCGGCTTTTCATGCGCGATCGGGTGCGGCTCGGCCACAAGGAGTACCGCCGGATGGTGGCTTTCGACGTGACCGAGGAGGAGTCCATCAACTCCGACATCGAGCGCATGAACCATTTTCTCGATGTGGCGAACACCGAGCTTGTCGCGGCCGTCGAGAACGCGCGCGAAGTCTCGCGCAACGAGGCGATCTTGCGCATGCGCTCGCGCGTGCACGACACCGTCGGTCAGCGCCTGTCCATCCTCCACCGCTATCTGGAAGACGACGACCCCGACCTTGCGAAGCTTGCATGCGTGGTTGACCTCGCTCGCACGGTCGTGAAAGATCTTGCCGAGCCCGACGACATCGACGCCGAGGGCGCCCTTCGCGCAATTGAGAGCTCGTTTTCCCTGGTGGGAATTGTCATTTCGGTGGAAGGCCCGCTTCCCTGCCGCCCCGAGGTCGCCATCGCCTTCGTCGACGTCGTCCGCGAAGCCGCGACCAACGCAGCCAAGCACGGGCAGGCGCACCGGGTCGATGTGAGCCTGGGCGAATCGTCAGGTTTCTACACGCTTTCCGTTCAAAACGACGGGGCCGCCGCGCGCGGAGAGGTGCGCGAGGGCACGGGTTTCCCCTCGATGCGCCAGACGCTCGCGCGCGTGGGCGGCACGCTTTCCATCGTATCTACTTCCCCGTTCACCATCGAGGCCCAGGCGCCGTGCGCGCCGCCGCATGAAGGAGAGGACCAATGATCAAGATCGTCATCGTAGAAGACCAGACCATGCTGCGCGACTCGCTCGCCCAGACCATCGACGCGCAGCCCGACATGGAGGTCGTGGCTTCCCTCGCCGATGCCGCCTTCGCGCTTGATGAAGTGGAGAAGACGGGCGCCACCTGCGCGCTTCTGGATGTGTGTACCGAAAACGACTCGAGCGGTATCGTTGCTGCGCGCCGCATCAAGGAATCTCATCCCGAGGTGCGCGTCGTCATCATGACGGGCATGCCCGAGATCACCTTCATCGAGCAGGCCCGCGCCGCGCACGTCGACAGCTTCGTGTACAAAAATGTCGGCACGAGCGACCTTCTTGGCATCATCCGCTCCACGATGGAAGGCTACTCCACCTTCCCGCGCGCCCAGCAGAGCATCTTCTCGGACGCGGCGGCGCTGACCGACGTGGAGGTCGATATCCTGCGCCTCGTGTGCGAGACCAAGACGCGCAAGGAAATCGCGCAAGAGCTCTTCCTGTCCGAGGGCACGGTCAAGCGCCACATCTCCGAGATTCTCGCGAAGACCGGCTACGACAACATCCTGCGCCTTGCGGTCCATGCGGTCTCAAGCGGGCTCATCGTCCCGAAAATGCGCGATGAGCAGGAGACGCGCTAAATCGCATCCTTCCCTTTCCGCACGAAATGGCCACGCGGTCGCACTTTGCGCCGCGCTGCGGGCCATAGGGTCGTTGCCGCGGAGGTTCCTTTCCCTCACCATGAAATCAACGAAAACTTCGTTGGATGCGCGGGAAGGAGTGCGGGTATGGGATTGTTTGGAAAGATCTTCGAGAAGAAGAGCTGCGATATCTGCGGAGGGGAAATCGGCTTGCTCGGCAACAGGAAGCTCGAAGACGGCAACCTGTGCAAAGAGTGCGCCAATAAGCTCTCCCCCTTCTTCAGCGAGCGCAGGCGCTCGACCGTCGAGCAGATCCGCGAGCAGCTCGACTACCGCGAGGCGAACAAGGACCGCGTCGCGGGGTTCAACACGACGCGCACGCTCGGCGGCGACACCAAGGTGCTCCTCGACGAGGACGCGCAGTGCTTCATCGTCACCTCCTCATCGCGGTGGCGCGATGCGAACCCGGACGTGATGGACTTCTCCCAAGTTACCGGGTGCGATTCGGAGGTTCGCGAGACCCGCACCGAAATCTATCGCGAGGACTCCGAAGGCCACCGGGAAAGTTACGACCCGCCGCGCTACGACATCGACTACGACGTGTACCTCACCATTCACGTGAACTCGCCTTACTTCGACGAGATCACCTTCAAGGTCAACGATAGCCGCATCGAGGAGCGCTATTCCGTGGAATTCCGCGAGGTGGAGCGCCAGGCCAACGAGATCCGCGAGGCACTCACGAGCTTGCGCGAGACGGTGCGCGAGAACGTTGCGGCGGCGAAGGCTCCGAAGGCAGCAGTGACCTGCCCGTTCTGCGGGGCCACCACGATGCCGGACGCGAACGGGCGCTGCGAGTTCTGCGGCGGCGCGATCGGGCTTTAACACCGCGGGCACCATCGTCGGGGCGAAAAGCTCTGGCGTGCACGATAGAGTGGTTGGAATGGGAAAGCTATTCGGGAAGGAAGTGCTACCATGAAATCGAAGTTGAAGGTATTGGGAATTGTCGCATTCGCTTTTGCGCTGTGCTTTGCGCTTGTCGGCTGCGGCGGAGGCGACAAGGCCGATCCTAAGAAGGCGGTCATCGGAACGTGGGAGCTCTCCGAGCTCACGGGTGCTTCCGAAGACGACCTGGCCATGATGAAGGCGTTCGGCCTCACCGTCGAGGCGACCTTCGCCGAGGACGGCACGTTCAAACTTGGCATGTTCGGCGAGTCGCTCGACGGCACCTGGGACGCCAAGTCGGCGGACAAGGTGTCCCTGACGATCGAGGGCGACAGCGTTGACGCGACGATCAAGGACGGCGTGCTTTCCATCGAGGTCGATGGCGAGGGCATGAAGTTCAAGAAGACAAGCGACGAGGTCAAGGACTTAGGGTCGAGCTCGATTACCTCTGATGGCGCCACCTCTGGCTCGAGCGCGACGGACGATCAGGCGGTCCAGGCCATCGATAAGGAAATCTACAGCGACGACAACATCTCTGTGATGGTTGTCGACAAGAAGCAGGATTGGCTCGATTCCTGCGGCTATACCCTGGTTATCACGAACAAGAGCGCCGACACGGCGATCGACTTCAGCGGCTCTTACGGCACCTGGACGGTGAACGGCAAGATGATCAGCCCCTACATCTACGAGACGATTCAGCCGAACGCGTACGCGGAGACGTTCATGACCTTCATGGACGACAGCATCAAGAGCATCGATGACCTCGTGAACGTGCAGGGCTCCTTCGAGGTCACGAATTCCAAGACCTACGACGAGATCGTGACGTTCCAGGTTACGATGCCGTAGCGGAATAGCTTCGATAGCAGCTCGCCTGCACCTGGCGCAGATGAGCTGACGAAAAAGGCGCCGCGTCCCGAAAAAGGGCGCGGCGCTTTGCTCTGTTCGGGGCGCCGCTCTCGGAATAGGGATGTTACGAATTAAATAATCGTGTTACTATCTGTCGCAGCGATTCGATACGATTCAAAGCGAAGGGAAGAAGCTCATGTTGAAGAGAATGAGAGCATGCGGCGCGGTTGCCATAGCGGCCCGCCTGTGCGCGTGCCTGCTTGCGTTTGCGGGCTGCTCCGCACCTGCGGGCACGGGCTCGTCGGAGGGAGCGCAGGACGCCGCGGCGACGAAGACGGTGGTCGACGCCTACGGTCGAAGCGTTGAGGTTCCCGCCGATGTCCAAAGCGCGGCGACCGTCGGCAGCGGCGCGCGCTTCGTCGTGTACGCGGGCGGGCAGGACAAGCTCATCGCTGCGACCGAGATGGAAACCGAGCCAGCCTTAAACCGTCCGTATGCGGTTGCGTACAAAGACCTCTTCGTCAACTTGCCGGCGACGAGCAACGGAAACCATCTGCTCGAGACGAACGTCAACAAGGAGCAGCTCATGGAGCTCGCACCCGACGTGATCATCTCGAGCCGCAGCGCTGAAGAGTGCGACTCGCTCCAGGCGGACACGGGCATCCCGGTCATCGGCATCACCTACCAAAACCAGCTGTTCACCGACAACGTCTATACCTCGATCACCTGCGTCGGCGAGGCGCTGGGCACGCAGGACCACGCGCAGGAGGTCGTCTCGAAGCTCAAGGAGTGGGACGCCGACTTGAAGGCGCGCACGGCCGACATCTCCGATGCCGACAAGCAGAGCGTCTACGTGGGCGCCGTCAATTACAAGGGTGCGAAGAGCTTCACCGGCACGTACGCGAACTACGCCCCGCTCGTCGAGCTCGGTGCGAAAAACGTCGCCGACGAGACGGGCCAGAAAGCCGCCATCGACGTCGACCTCGAGCAGATCGGCAACTGGGACCCCGACTTCATGTTCTTGAACGCGGGCAACATGGACCTTATGAAGACGGACTACGCCAACAACAAGGCCTTCTTCGATGACCTGAAGGCATTCAAGGAGGGCCACCTCTACACGCAGCCGTTCTTTAATTTCAACGGTACCAACATCGACACGGGCATCTGCGACACGTACTTCATCGGTGCGACCATCTACCCCGACAAGTTCGCCGACGTCGATCTGGATGCAAAGTATTCCGAGATCTACACCACGCTTCTCGGCGTCGACTTCTATCAAACCATGAAGAATGCGGGCATGGGCTTCACGACGCTTTCTTTCAGCTAGAATAGCCGCTTATGGAAGAGGACAAAATTACAACTGCGAGCTTGCCCGGCGAGGGGAAAGCACCCCGTGACGCGTATGCGGGCTATATCAGGCGCAAGCGCCTCGTACTCGTCGTCCTCCTTGTTGCGGTTGTCGGCATCGCCGTGTTCTCGATGACTATGGGCTCGCTTCAGATCGCCCCTCTCGATGTGGTGCGCGCGGTCTTCGGGCAGGGCGATGTGCGTACCGTCGCCGCAGTTCAAAACATTCGTCTCCCCCGCGTCTTGACGGCTATCGTCGCCGGGGTGGCGCTCGCGCTTGCGGGGTGCGCCTACCAAAGCGTCCTGCGCAACCCGCTTGCCTCGGCGAGCACGCTCGGTATCTCGCAGGGCGCTGCGTTCGGTGCCTCGCTTGCAATCATCGTCTTCGCAGGTGGTGCGGGCGCGTCCGCCGCTTACGAGGGCATCTCGACCGCTGACCCCGTAACGACGGCGCTCTTCGCGTTTGCGGGCGCGATGCTCTCGACGGTGGTGATTTTGCTTTTATCGCGCGTGCGCGAGATGACCCCTGAAAGCATCGTGTTGCTCGGCGTTGCCTTGTCGGCGTTGTTCACCGCAGGTACTACGATCGTGCAATACTTTGCAGAAGACTCCCAGGTCGCTGCCGTGGTCTTTTGGACATTCGGCGATCTGGGCCGCGTGAGCAGAAGCCAGCTCGCCGTGATGGTGCTCGTCACCGCGGTGAGCGCTGTGTTCTTCTTTGCGAACCGCTGGGCCATGAACGCGATCGAGTCAGGAGAAGGCCTCGCCCACAGCTTGGGCATCTCCGTGAACGGCGTGCGCCTCGCGAACATGCTGGTCGCAAGTGCGGCGGCCTCGACGGTGATCGCCTTTTGCGGAATCGTCAACTTCGTTGGGCTGGTCGCGCCGCACGTGATGCGCCGTGTGCTCGGGGCTGACTACCGCTTCCTCCTTCCCGCCTCGGCGCTCGCCGGCGCGGGAATGCTGCTGGTGTCCGATATCCTCTGCCACGTTGTCGTGGCGCCGCTGATCTTGCCGATTTCCGCAATTACCTCGTTCGTCGGCGCGCCGATCTTCATCTATCTGTTGTTTCGGGGGGTGAGCCGCTGATGCTTACAGCCTGTGGGCTCGGCTTTTCCTATCGGGCGGGAACTCCCGTTTTGCGCGACGTGTCGATCGAGCTTGCTCCGGGATCGTTCACGGCGATTCTCGGGGTGAACGGGTGCGGCAAGTCGACGCTTCTGTCATGCCTGATGGGACTGCGCAAACCCGATGCGGGGCAGGTGCTTCTCGACGGCGTGCCCATGGGCGAGGTCAAGCGGCGCGCGCGGGCGCAAAAGGTCGCGCTTGTCGCCCAGCACAGCCACGCGAACCGCCTGACGGTCTACGATTCGGTGCTCGTCGGGCGCCATCCTCTCATGCAGGGCGCGCCGACGGAGGCCGACCATGTTGTTGTCCGCGAGACGCTCGAGCGGCTGGGGCTTTCCGCTTACTCGTTGCGCTATGCCGATGAGCTTTCGGGCGGAGAGTACCAGAAAATGGTTCTCGCGCGGGCGTTCGTGCAGCAGGCCGAGACGCTTCTGCTCGATGAGCCGACCAACAACCTCGACCCTGCCAACCAGCAGGAGGTCATGCGGGAGGTTCGCCGTGAGGTCGACGAGCGCGGCATCGCCGCCTGCGCGGTCATGCACGACATCAACTTGGCGATTCGCTATTGCGACCGCTTCCTCTTCCTAAAAGACGGCAAGGTCGATGCCGCAGGCGGGCGAGAATGCGTCACGTCCGAGCGTATCAAGCGGATCTACGGCATGGACGCAGACATTATCGAGCACGGCGGGAGACCGGTGGTCATTCCGCGATGAAGGGATTGTTATGGACAAGGTAGCAGCGTACTTCAACGAGCGCGCGGGCAGCTGGGATGAGAGCGGCTGTTCGGGAGAAAGTCGCGTGCAGGGGGCGGTGCTCTCGCTCGTCGATCTGAAGCCGGGCGACTCGGTGCTCGATTTGGGGTGCGGCACGGGCGTGATGATCCCCTTCTACCTTGCGGCCAAAGCGGGAAAGATCGTGGCGGTCGACGTGTCGGAGAATATGATCGAGCGTGCGAAGGAAAAGTTCGGCCACGAACCTTCCGTAGAGCTCCGTGCCCAAGATGTGCTCTCGCTCGATGAAAGCGAGCGCTTCGACGCCGTGGTCATCTACAACGCCTATCCCCACTTCTTCGAGAAGGCCGCATTGGTTGAGAAAGTGTACCGCCTGGTCAAGACAGGAGGACGCTTTGTCGTTGCCCACGGATCGGGCAGGGACGTCATCAACCGCCACCACGAGGCACATGCCGCGGGGGTGAGCTGCGGCCTGCGCGCAGCGAGCGAGGAGAGCGCTCTTTGGGCAGACAAGTTCGAAATCGAGGCGCTGGTGGACACGCCGGGCTTCTACGCGTTCTCCGGTGTTCGGAGGTAGCGTTTGTCTGCGCCTGGCTCTTAAGGGCGGCAGGAGGCGTGCGCACGCGAATCGCGCTGTGGCGCCTGCAATTCGCAGAAATCCACAAAGTCTTCGCTTACGAAGCGCTTTCGATTTGTGCTTAACTTGAGGTAGTCAAAAGGCGCAGTGAGACGCTGCATACGTTATGCAGAGGTGGTCGCAACGAGCATGTTGCGACCACTTTTTTATGCTGACGTGGGCTTTTGGCGAGTATCACCCCTAAGAAAGGAGCAATTGAGATAGTGACTTCGAACAATGCAAATCTTCCTCGCGCCCGTGTTGAGGTGGCGCATCCTTATCTTGCCCTCATGGGGCTTTTCTGCGGCGGCTTTGCTGGAATGTACAGTGAGACCGCGCTCAATATCGCCCTGCCGCAGCTGTCGATGGCATTCAGTGTCGACGTTTCCGTCACGCAATGGCTTGTGGTGGGTTACATGCTTGTGATCGGCGTGGTTCTGCCGCTTGCGGGCCTGCTCATGAAGTGGTTTTCTGCGCGAAAGCTCACCGTGTTCGCGCTGGGCGCCTTCTTCGTCGGCGCAATTGTGAGCACTGCTGCCCCCTCGTTTGCCGTGGCGCTCGTCGGGCGCGCGATGCAGGGGGTCGGCACGGGGCTTGTCCTTCCCATCATGTTTGCCATGGTGCTCGAAGTGATTCCCCCGCATAAGATCGGCGCCGCCATGGGAACGAGCGCGCTTGTCATCATGTTCGCGCCTGCTATCGGCCCCACGCTCGCGGGCGCGCTTGTGGGTGCCGGCTCGTGGCGCCTCGTGTTCGCAAGCTTCGCGGTGATTGCTCTTGTGGGAATCGTCTTTGCGCTGAAGTTCGAGGTGAATCCCTACAAGTTGACCAAGCCTTCGATCGATGGGCTGTCCATCGTGCTTTCGGTTGTGGGTTTCGGCGGCGTCGTGTTCGGGGCTGGGATGGCGAGCTCGTACGGATGGACTTCCCCTGTCGTGCTGGCTGCGCTCGTTGCGGGTGCTGTGTGCCTAGCGCTGTATGCGCGTCGTCAGCTTACCATGGAGACGCCGATCATCGATGTGCGCATCTTTTCTCATCAGGGATTTCGCGTCGGTGCCGTGTGCATGATGGTCAATTTCGGGGTCACGCTTTCCGCGATGTACATCCTGCCGCAGTTCTACCAGAGCGGCATGCTGCTGGCGGTGGCACTGACCGGCGTGGTCATGTTGCCCGGCGGCGTCGTGAACGCGCTCGTGAGCATGGTTGCCGGTCGCATTTACGACCGGATCGGCGCGCGCGGGCCTGCGCTGTGCGGTTTCGGATTATCCATTGTGGGTGCGGCGGCTCTGCTTTGCGCCACGCCGGAATCTTCTCTTGCCTACGTGGTCGCTTGCCATATTGTCATGATGATTGGTGTCCCGCTTGCGATGTCGCCTTGTCAGACGCACGCGCTCTCGTCGTTGCCGCGTAACCTGTCGACCGACGGATCAACGGCTCTCAATACGATGCAGCAGGTGCTTGGAGCTGTGTGTACTGCGGTGGCGACAAGCCTTCTCACCGCAGGTCAGGCGAGTTATGCTGCTGCAGGTGGGACCGACGCGGCGCTCGCCTTCACGCAGGGGTCTCATTGGGGATTCGCGTTCGCTCTCGCACTTGCGGTGATCGGTTTCGCGTGTGCGCTGTGCATCAAGGTGAAGAAGCGTGTGAACGTGGGAACGGGCGAGGTTGCCGCCGCTCATGCCGCCGCTCGTGCGGCTGCGAAGGCTTCGGCTGCAACCGCCGCGACGGGCGATGGGGCTTCTCCGCGCGACGCAGCGAAGTCGGGGGTTCGTGCGTAGCGTGTCGGCTCCGGCCGGTAGGTGCTGACCTCATCGAGGTGCGTTCCTCTTGGTTTCGACCTATGAGGGGCCTAAACGTAGAGGGCGAATGTCGGGCGCCCTGAAAAAATCCCTTCTTTGGCGGTCGGGCATCGTTGTGCTCGACCGCCTTTCGCATTGGGCTCGCTCCAAGCTGCCTTCCCTTCTTACGCCGCCTTCGCGCTCTTCGCGGCTTCCTCGGCTGCAATCAGTTCGCGCGCATGCTCGATGGCGTCGTCGATGTTCGGGCGGAAGTGCTCCTCGCCCACCAGATCGACGAACCCGGCGCGGCGCATGGTCTTTACGGGCTGTTCGTTGGCGTGGCTGAAGATGAGCTTCACGCCGTTTTCCTTACAGTAGTCGTAGAGGTTCTCGAGCGCGTTCATTCCCGACGAGTCGAGCGATGGTACACCGCGCATGCGGATGATCAGGTATTTCGTGAACTCCTTCACCGAGATATCGGTAATGCGGTCGGTCATGCCGAAAAACATCGGGCCGTTGATCTCGTACACGCGCACGCTTTTGGGCAGCTCGCGCAAGTGCGTGACCTCGGAGTCGGCGTCGCAGTAATACTTCCAGCCCTTGACCTCGGTTTCCTCGGAAACCATCTTCATGAACAGCACCACGGTGATGAGCATACCGACGGCGATTGCCGTCACCAGGTCGAACACGATGGTGAGCGTGAACGTGAGCAAAAGTGTGGCCACCGCGCCCTTCGATGCCGTGTGGCACAGGTGTGCGAAGTTGCGCCAGCCGCTCATGTTGTAGGCCACCTGCAGCAGGATGGCGGCGATTGTCGGCATGGGGATGAGCGCTGCGTACGGCATGAGGAACACGAGCACCGCGAGCAGGACCAGCGCGTGAACCATGCCGGCGACCGGCGTGCGCCCGCCGCTTTTCACGTTGGCTGCCGTGCGCGCGATGGCGCCCGTTGCGGGGATGCCGCCGAAAAGCACCGAGCCCAGGTTGCCGACGCCTTGGGCCACAAGCTCCATGTTGCAGCGGTGGTGCGAGCTGATCATTGAGTCGGCGACGACGCACGAAAGCAGCGATTCGATGGCGGCCAGGATGGCGATGGTGATGCCGTTGGGAAGCTGGTCGCGCAACAAATCGATCGAGAGCTGCGGCACGTGCGGCTCGGGCAGGCCGGCGTTGATGGTGTACAGATCGCCGATGGTGCTCACGTTCATGCCGAATAGGGGCACCATGATCATGCCCGCGATGACGGCGACAAGCGAGCTGGGCACCTTGGCTCCCAGCGTGCCCAGTCGCGGCCACAAAAACAGCACCGCCAGGCACACTGCGCCCACCACGAGCGCCTGCCAATTGAAGGTGCCGAAGTTTTCCGCGAGTGCCGTTACTTTGTCGAGCGTTTCGACGGTTGCCGTCCCCGCGGGATATGTGAGCCCGAAGAAGTCTTTCAGCTGGCCGATCACGATGGTCACCGCGATGCCTGCCGTGAAGCCCGTGGTGATGGTGTAGGGCACGAAGCGGATGATGGTGCCCAGCTTGAGCAGGCCCATGAGCACAAGCAGCACGCCTGCGATCAGCGTCGCCGCCACCAGCCCGTCGATGCCGTCGGTCGCGACGATACCGGCCACGATGGTCGCGAAGGCGGCGGTGGGGCCGGAGATTTGCACGCGCGAGCCGCCGAGGAAGGCGATCAGGAAGCCTGCGACAATGGCGGTGTAGAGTCCCTGCTCAGGGCCGACGCCCGATGCGATCGCCAGCGCGATCGAGAGCGGCAGCGCAACGATGGCGACCACGATGCCTGATACGATGTCGCGGGGAAGCTGCTCCCTGAGCTCCTCTTTGGTGGAATGCTTGATGATGCTGAACAGGATCGGTTTGATTTTGTCGCGCTGCAAGGGTGCTTGATTCCTCCTCGTTGTTTTTCGTTTTTGTTGTGCGCGCTGCCCGCCCGGGTGTTTTCGCGCCGCCTTCCGTGTCGCGCAAGACTCGCCCGGGCGTTTTCGCGCGCACTGCCCTATCCCGTATTGGGGACAGAAAAATTCCACCCAGGCAATCCCGGGTGGAATTTGAGTTCTTCAGTTGTCGCCAAAAGGCATGGAAACGGGGTCTTGTATTCTAACGGTTTGGCAACGTGGCTGCTCATGCCGCGCAAGAATCGACAGTGTAGCGTGCGAAAGCGAAGGCGAGCGGCATTGAGGTTTTTCGCTTGGCCGGTTCACCAGCGCTGCTATCATGGTCGCATGGACGACTTCGAGAAAAAATGGAAACGCATTCAAGAGCAGCTCCGCATCCAGATGAGCGGCGATGAGCAGCCTCGCATATCGAGCGGCCGCACGCTTTTCGGCATTCGAAGCGAAGGCGAGCGCAAGATGGAAGAGTTCGCTCGGCAAATAGAGGCGGAATACCAAGCGCGCGAACTGGGAAAAGAGGAAAACCAACGCGAACTGTAGCGTTGGCTTTGGGTGGTGTTACCTTGAGCTTCGGCAACCGCTTCCCGAATAAGGTGTGACCAGCGCCCTTAAGGGACGTCGCGCACAGGCGGCGGGCGTTGCCGTGTCGCTATACCGACAATTGGCGTACTAATCGTTCGTTTGCCTGCCGCCAGGTGTTCTTTTCCGATTCCGACTCTTCAGGGACAAAAACCGGCGATATGTGAGTCATCCTCCGACTCTTAGGAGAAAGCGAGTAGAGAGACTTGATAAAATCCCAGGTCAAGTTCCTCACGATTCCAAGGACTGTTTGGGCGCTATTCAAGCGTTGCCGCTTCCCTTAAACGCGTCTGTTATGTGCATTTCTGCCGCCAGCGTTTGTCAAATAATTCAGCTCCCGTTCGGCTCCGAGGGGCGATTCGACTCCCGTTCGGCTCCGCTTGTGCATCCCCGTCCCCGAGCAGTGGTCCGCTTCGCGGTACTTCGCCTACGACAAGATGCAGGAGCTGTACGACGAGAAGCGGAAGAGAAAAGGGCCCGAAGCGCCCGGCAGGCCCGCCGCCGACCTCGCCGAAGCGGCCAGGAAGATGATCCTCGCGAGTCTGGAGCTTGCGGAGAAGGTGGATGCGGCGTAGCATGACCGCTTAGATCCCGGGTTCGAGGGAAGGTCGGAGCATCTCACCGTCTCGGTTCGCCGTTCGCTCGGGCTGCCTTCGGCGGCGCGTTACCAGAACGGCTTCCACCAACATTCCCGACACTACCGGTCATGCAGAAGGCGGGCATGCGCCACGTGTGTACCGTGTCTCAGGGCATAACTAACCATGCGAAAACTGTCGCTTGCTGTTATTACGAAATAGCCCGGGAAGAAGGGTTGCGTGGCGAACGGTGAGGGGCGCGGTGCGTGTTTTTTGGCGCAATTGCTTGCTGCGTTGTCGACTAGACATACGAATGCTCACGGGAAGATAGTTCGGATTGGCGGAAGGAGACCAGCTATATGAAGTCAAGGGCTAAACCGTAGGTTTTCGAGAACAATTTATTATCCGAACGTTGCAGCTTGAGAACCGAATATCGAATGCTTTCGGGCATGGCGAAGTGGGCGGCGAGGCCGCCTGGCGAGCTCCTGTTTCGCCCGGCCCTATTCTCTTTCGGGGTCGTACGGAACCTGATCGCGCATCACCGCGAACACGATGTGGCGCAGCTTCCTCGCCACGGCCGTGACGGCCACGCGGTGGGGCTTGCCCTCGGCGCGCTTCCTGTCGTAGAAGGCGCGCAGCCCCGGGTCGTGCTGCCTGGCGCGGTTGGCCGCGAGCCACAGCGCGCGGCGAAGGTACGGCGAGCCGTGCTTGGTTATGGGGCCGCCGCCGCTGTCGAACTGCCCGGACTGGCTCACCGA
>NZ_CAKUAL010000026.1 GCF_934636505.1 uncultured Ellagibacter sp. | reverse complement strand
TTGGGATTAAAAGTCCCCTGCTCTGCCAACTGAGCTAACGGCCCTCTTATCCAATAGCGCAACTGTATATGCTAGCGGTGCTTCGGTGCCGCGTCAAGGAAAAAGTTCGCGATTCCTCGGCACGGGAACTTGCGGCTGCTCGACTCGTCCTACGCGTTTTCGCGGAAGATGACTTCGCCGGTGTTGGGGTCCATCGATTCGAGAATTGCGAGCGACTCCAGGTGGTAGCCCTGCTCGCGCAGCTTGTCGCCCCCGTGTTGGAAGCCCTTTTCAACTGCGATGCCGATGCCCTCGACCGTGGCGCCCGACTCCTCCACCAGCTCGATAAGGCCGTTCAAAGCGCAACCGTTGGCCAGGAAATCGTCGATGATGAGCACGTGGTCTTCAGGGCTTAGGAACTTCTTCGAAACGATGACGTCGAAGATGCGGCCGTGAGTGAACGACTGGATCTTGGTGGAGTACATCTCGCCGTCGAGGTTGATGGACTGGGCCTTCTTCGCGAACACGACGGGCGCGTTGCCGAAATGGCGCGCGACCAGACATGCGATGCCAATGCCCGACGCCTCGATTGTGAGGATCTTGTTCACGGGCGCATCCGCGAACAGTCGGGCGAACTCCGCGCCCATCTCGTCGATCAGGTTGACATCGATCTGGTGGTTGAGGAAGCTATCGACCTTCAGCACGCCTTCCGACTTGACGACGCCATCACGCTTGATGCGTTCTTCCAAAAGCTTCATTCCGTGCCCTTTCGTGCGCTTCCAAACCAATGAATCATATGCAAATCAGTGTAGCAGAATTAGAACACGATACCCGCAGCAGAGACAATCGCTCCTGCCACAATGCCGACGACGAGGAGTATCGCCACGATGATGAGGTTTTGCTTCGGACGACGGTTCGCGCGGAAAAGGACGAGCAGGCCGACGCCCGCCGAGACGAGCAGGCCCGCGAACATGGCCCCCGCGCCGAGCACGCCTTCCACATATAGGTCGGCGATAACAACGCTCGCCGCGCAGTTCGGGATGAGGCCCACGATGGCCGCCACAACGACCGAAAGCGCGCTGTTCGAGCCGAGAATCTGCGCCAGTGCATCCTCGCCCACCGTTTCGAGCACCACGTTCAAAAGCAGCGTGACGATGAAAATGAAGACTGTGACCTGGGCAGTGTGTTTGAGCGCGCTCTTCACGATGGAAGCGCCCGCATGGTCGTGATGGTGTTCCTCGTCCTTTTCAGCCTCGTAAGCAAGCTCGGGATTCTCCTCGCAGGCGTGACACTCGCCGTTGCAGTGGCAGTGATCGCGCTGGCAGAGCTCGTGGATGCGCAGGTGCTCTTCGGGACGATGGAGCAAGCGGAGCACGCCGTCGAGCGCAAGGCCCGCGATGACGCCCACAACCACCTTCGCACCCAGGATAGCGCCCATGGTGGAAAGGGGCACCTGAGCCGCGAGGAAGATGGGGATCATCTCGTCGGAGGTGGACAGGAGCACGGCGATGAGCGTGCCGACCGTGATGACGCGCCCCGCGTAGAGCGTCGACGCCGCGGCAGAAAAGCCGCATTGGGGCACAACACCAAGCACCGCACCAATGACGGGGCCCGCCTTCCCCGCGCGCTTGATGGCGTTTTGCGCCTTGTCGCCCGCCTTGTGTTCGAGCCATTCCATCGCCAGGTAGGTGACGAACAGAAACGGGATAAGGTAGAGTGTGTCTTCTATTGAGTGTTCGAGGACGTGCCCCGCGATATGCATGATTTCTTCCATAGCGAGGTATTCTAGCGCAGTGACTTTCGCGCGGGCAGCAACGTGCGCGCAGTTTCGCCAAGTGACAAGAAAAACAGAAGGAGCAAACACGGCCATGATCGGAACCGTCGTCAACACCGCTGCAATCGTCATAGGGAGCGCCATCGGAAGCCTTGCGAAACGCGGACTTGGCGAGAAATACCAGAACATCCTATTCTGCGCGATGGGTCTTGCGGCGACGGGCCTTGGCCTTCATTCCGTGGTCGAGGGCATGAGCGGAAGCGTCTATCCCGTGCTGTTCATCGCGAGCCTGGCCATCGGAGGCGTCGTGGGCACAGCGATCGACATCGAGGGACGCTTCGACCGCCTGACCGAGCGCCTGTCGAAATCGAACGTGGACGAAAGCGGCAAAGCCAACCTCTCACGTGGTCTTTCGACTGGCATCGTGCTCTTCTGCTTCGGCACGCTTTCCATCTTGGGGCCGATCAACAGCGCGCTTTACGGCGACGAGACCTTCCTGCTTACCAACGCGACACTCGACTTCGTGACCTCGATGGTCTTAGCGTCGTCATTCGGCGTCGGCATGGCGCTCGCGGGCGTGGTGCTCTTTTGCTGGCAGGGTTCGATCTTCCTTTTGGCGCAGTGGCTCGAGCCGCTTATGACCGCGAACCTGATGTGCGAGATCACCATCGTCGGCGGATTTCTGATTCTCGCATCGGGCCTGTCCATCTTGAAAATCAAAGAGATTTCGGTCATGAATCTCCTGCCCGCGCTTTTGGTGCCACCCGTTTGGTTTGCCATCCTGCCGCTTTTGCCCATTGGGTGAGTTATCTTTGACATCGAGCATAAGTCGCTCGTGCCTCGCGGGAGGTGTCTTAAGCGCCTCATTCCCCTTTGCCGGACGCGATTTCCCCAATTGTTTTTTCCAGCTTACGCTTGTAAACAGAATCGGCGGCATAAAGCACTGAGCAGGGGTTATGCACCGTCATAAAATCCTTTGCAACCAAGGTCACTGCGGGCGCATTTGAATACTTGCAGAAAAGCGCATCGTGTCCTACGCAAATTCCCATCAGGATATTCAGATCCGTCTTGGCATCGTTGAGCAACAGAGCCTGCATGATTGGATTGCAGATAACACTATCTTCTGCCAATGAAGGCGCGCCAATGTTCAGGTCGGCTTTCATGTTGCTTTCCAACTTGCAGCCAACTACTTGCACTTCAAACCCAGCCTTCCTGAGAAGCTCTGTCAGGATACGCGTTTCCCTCAACATGGCCGTGCAGGTTGCTATGCCAACAAGAGACGCCCCCATGCAGGACGCAAACTTGATCGCGTCCTGAACACGTGTCGAATTAACCGTTTCAGCGCTGACTATCGCGGCGGATTCCATTATGAGATGGTTCTCGGGTTCGTTGTAGAGACGCAGCGCCTCGTCATGCATTTCTTTGGTAATTGATGTTTGAACGCAGAAATCAGGCGCCGTCTTGTCCAGGTGTTCGCAAGCTACAACCCGGCAACTCTCGCAAGCAATATCGCTCATCATCCTCAACGCCTTTCAACTCTTAGAGCGTGATGAGGCTCCGTCCAGTGTCGCAATACAGCACAAAATAACACCCGGCAAAAGGAAAGACAATTCTTGACAAGCGCTCCGACCAGGGCACAAGGTTGAGGACACGTAGGAAGAGAGAGGCTTTACCACTTTCGCCTCGAAGACAGCGAGGGCCCGCCTGGCGAGTTCAGATGGCGCGAAAGGTTGAGGACGCGTACTTCGGTACGCGAGGGATTGACGCACTTTCGCCCCAAAGACAGCGAGAAGGCCCCTGGCGGATGCGGGGCGTGCGAAAGGATTTCGACGCGTACTTCGGTACGCGAGAAATCCTTGGAGCACGCATCCGCGCCGCCAGGGGCCTTCGCAGCGTCGAGCTATTTCGCTGGCTGTAAGCCAGCGAAATTCCTTACATCATGCCCATGCCGCCGCCCTGGCCTGCTGCGGCGAGAGCGGAGAGGTCGGGGCCGTCCTTGGGGATCTCGTTGATCGTGGCCTCGGTGATGAGGATGAGACCGGCGACGGAGGCTGCGGACTGCAGCGCCGTGCGGGTAACCTTGACCGGATCGTTCACGCCCATCTCGATCATGTTGCCATACTCGCCGGTTGCGCAGTTCAGGCCTTCGCCGGTGGGCAGGCCCTTGATCTTCTCGACCACAACGGAGCCTTCGAAGCCAGCGTTCTGGGCAATCGCGCGAATCGGGGCCTCGAGGGCCTTGCGGATGATGTCGATGCCGACGAGCTCATCCTTATCGGTAGTCTCGATCTTGTCGAGCTCGGAGACAACGTCGAGCAGAGCGACGCCGCCACCAGGAACGATACCCTCTTCGACAGCTGCGCGCGTAGCCTGCAGCGCGTCCTCGATGCGAGACTTCTTCTCCTTGAGCTCGGACTCGGTTGCAGCACCGACCTTGAGCACGGCCACGCCACCGGAAAGCTTGGCGAGGCGCTCCTGGAGCTTCTCGCGGTCGAAGTCGGACTCGGTGCGGTCGAGCTCGGCCTTGATCTGGGCGATGCGGTCCTCGATGTCCTTCTTCTCGCCCGCGCCGTCGACGATGAGCGAGTTCTCCTTGGTGACCTTGACGGTCTTGGCGGTGCCGAGCATGTCGATGGTGACGTCGGCGAGCGTCATGCCGAGATCCTTCGAGACGACAGTCGCGCCGGTGACGGCGGCCATGTCCTCGAGGATGCGCTTGCGGCGATCGCCGAAGCCGGGGGCCTTGATGGCAACGCAGTTGAAGGTGCCGCGCAGCTTGTTGAGCAGGATGGTGGCAAGCGCTTCGCCTTCGACATCCTCAGCGACGAGGAACAGCGGACGGCCAGTCTTGATAATCGACTCGAGCAGCGAGACCATGTCCTGGATGTTGGTGACCTTCTGGTCGGTGAGCAGGATGAACGGATCCTTCAGGTTCGCTTCCATCTTCTCGGCGTCGGTCGCCATGTACGGAGAGATGTAGCCGCGATCGTACTGCATGCCCTCGACGATGTTCACGTCCATGCCGAACGTCTGGGAATCCTCGACGGAGATGGCGCCGTCCTTGCCGACAGCTTCCATGGCCTCAGCGATCTTCTCGCCGATCTCGGGGTCGCCCGCGGAGATAGTACCTACGTTGGCAATCTGCTCCTTGGTGTCGATGGTCTGGGCGTTTGCCTTGATGGCCTCGACGACGGCGTTGGTCGCCTTCTGGATGCCGCGGCGGATGCCGAGCGCGTCAGCGCCAGCGGTGACGTTGCGCAGGCCCTCGTTGACGATGACGTCGGCGAGCAGGGTTGCGGTCGTGGTGCCGTCGCCCGCGTCGTCGTTGGTCTTCACGGCAGCCTCGCGGATGAGCTGGGCGCCCATGTTCTCAACGGGATCTTCCAGCTCGACTTCCTTCGCGACGGTGACGCCGTCGTTGGTGACGACCGGCGCGCCGTAGGACTTCTCGAGGGCGACGTAGCGGCCCTTGGGGCCAAGCGTGACCTTCACGGCATCGGCGAGCTTGGAAACGCCGGCCGCGAGAGCGGAGCGGGCGTCAGATTCGAACTTGATATCCTTAGCCATTTTTGGCTTCCTTTCCTAGAAAGAACTCAACAACGTAAAGGACGGGCTTTCACGGTAGATTCCGAAAGCGAAATCGTTGTATGTGCGCGCCGTATGGCCTTGTGACCAGGCGTGAAGGCGACGAGCGCTTTCGGAGCCGCCGCGGAAAGCCGCCGGAGAAGCTATTCGAAGACCGCGTAGATGTCCTCGGAGCGAAGAATCATAACCTCTTCGCCGTTGACCTTGACTTCAGTTCCACCGTACTTGCCATAAAGCACGCGGTCGCCTTCCTTCACGGGCACGGGAACGAGGTTGCCGTCCTTGTCGAGCTTGCCCTCGCCCACCTTGAGGACGACGCCCGTCTGGGGCTTTTCCTTCGCGTCGTGCGCGAGGATGAGGCCACCTGCGGTGGTTTCCTCTGCTTCGTCCTGCTTCACGATGACGCGATCGCCGAGCGGCTTAAGGTTCATCATTGCTTGCCTTCCTCTCATCAACCTTGAATCGATGGTTGTTAATACCGAGCTTTCGAGTGCTAGCACTCTTCGAACGTGAGTGCTAACAACATTGGGTTACTATAGCATTTGGGAAGGCGAATGCAAGCATTTTGCAGAAAACTTGAGCGATAGGGACTTAGGTTTTATCGAATCGCCACACTGCGTTCATAATTCACTTCGCACGCGGGGAGACGAGCCCGCTCTCATAGGCGCATACCACGAGCTGCGCCCGATCGTGCGCATCGAGCTTTCCCATGATGCGGGCGACGTGCGTTTTCACCGTTGCAGGAGAAATTATTAATTCGCCTGCGATTTCCTCATTGGTAAGCCCCCGCGCGGCGAGCATGAGAATCTCTCGCTCGCGGTCGGTGAGCGACCGTATGGCCTCCCGCGCATGCGAGCCTTGCGGCATGCCCGCGCGCGGGCGCGACGCCACGAACGTCTCCACCAGACGGCGCATGACCGAGGGCTGGATGAGGGCATCGCCGCGTGCGACGACGTGGATGGCCTCGACGATGTCGTCGGGCTCGGCGTCTTTCAGCAAAAAGCCGCTCGCCCCCGCAGCGAGCGCGTCGTAGACGTACTCGTCGATGTCGAACGTGGTGAGTACGAGGACGTGCGTGCCCATGAGCAGCGGGTTCGACGTGATGTCGCGCGTGGCTTCGATGCCGTTTCGCACCGGCATGCGAATGTCCATGAGCACCACGTCGGGGCGGATCTTCTGAGCGAGGTAGACCGCCTCTTCGCCGTTGCGCGCCTCGCCCACGACCGAAAGTCCGTCGTAGGAGTTGAGAATCATGCGGAATCCGCTTCTCACGAGGTCCTGATCATCGACGACGAGGATGCGCAGCGCTTCCTTGGATGAGGCCTGGTCACTTGCGGCACGGGCGCTGCTGGCATCGCGCGCACCGAAATCGGAAACCGCAGGAAAGCCCGCCGTATTCCGTCTATCTTCGTTCATAGGATTCCCCTTCCCCGCGCGAGGTACCGAAGCCCGAGAGTGCGTCGCCGACGGGGATGGACGCGCGAACGCGAAAGCCGCCGCTGGGAAGCGGACCCGCATCGAGAGTGCCGCCGAGCAGCTTCGCGCGCTCCTTCATGCCGTCGATGCCGTGACCGCCTGTCGAAGGCACTCCGTCCGCGGCGCCCATCGAGCCGTCGCCGTCATCTCGCACGGTAAGCATCGCCTTCGCGCCGTCGCTTTCGAGGACGATCGACGCATTTTTCGCATGGGCATGACGGACAATATTAGTCGTTGCCTCGCGGGCAATGCCGAACAGCGCGATATCGATGAACGCCGGCGTCGCTTCCCGGTCGTAGCCCGACACGTCGAGCGTTGCGGCAACCCCTGCTTCTCGAAGGTAGTCCGCCAAATCCACAAGGCGCGCCGTGCCCTCGGTCGGCGTGGTCTCGGCGGATGAATCCCCCGTCCTGAGCACGCCGATCATCGCGCGGATTTCCTCGAGCGCCTCTTTCGCGGTCTTGCGAGCGAGCGACACCGCTTCCTTCGCGGCAGCGGGATCGCGCTCGATCAGGCGCTCGGCCGCCGCAGTTTGAATGCTGACCGCCGAAAGCGAGTGGGCCGTGATGTCGTGGACCTCGCGGGCGATGCGAACGCGTTCCTCCTCGACGCGGCGGGCAGCCACTTCCTCGCGCGTGCGCTCAGCCTCCTCGGCTCGCTGCTCGGTGGCCCGCACGGAATCGCGATGGGCGCACACGGCCAACCCACCGAGCGCCGAGGCGGCCATGAGCACGAGGTTTTGCACGTACGCCCAGAACCACAGCGCAGCCGAGGTTCCGCCGTACGTCGCCGCGGCGAGCCCTAAGGCACTCGCGACGCAGGCGATGGCCATCTCGACGCGCGAGCATTCCACGACGATAGTGAACAGAGCGACCATCGGCCCGAAGACGGCGAGCGTGGAGCCATGGAAGGTGTTTTGCAGCCCGACGAACACCACGAGAGTGAACACGAAGACGAGCCAAGGGGATTTCCTGCGCGCCACGAGGGGAAACGTCGTGAGCGCAAGCGCGATGAAGGACGAGATTGCGGGAACGACCGCCTCGATACCGAGCATGCGGCGCAAGGTCTCGTCAGGAAGGATGAGGCTTGCGGAGACCATGAGCTGCACGGCTCCGAAGGCGAAGGCGACCACCGCCACCGCGACGTCGATCGCCCAATCGCGCGGGGTCATTTCCTTATTATGTATGAGTACGCTGTCCATGCCCCCATTATGCGCAAACCCCGCACGGCGCGCCATACGCCATACGGGGTATCCGAGCAAAACCAGAGTTGGAATAACGGTGCGAAATGAGCAACCCCCCGAGTTGGTGGTCAACTGAGAGAGTTATGCACTGTCATTTGTGAGAATAGTTCAATTCGGTTTTCTCTGACCTGGTGTTTTGTTTTTCGAGGACGCCCCAATCCATCATGAAGAGGAGAATCAGGCGAAAAAACGTTGCACAACTCGTCCAAGTGACCACGAACTAGCCTCCCCCGCTCCCGAACGACCCCCTCGGAGAGCCGCACCGCGATGGCGTCGGCGCACTTGGTAAGCGGGGTGAACTCGCTAGGCGTTAGCGGCAGCAGCCTCTTTCGCCTTCGCAGCCTTCTCGGCAGCCTCCTCGGCGCGCACCTTGGCGATCTCATCGAGCGCTTCCTGCGGGGTGTACTTGCAGTGACCGTCGCCCATCTTGGTGACGACGATGGCATCGCCCACTGACACCGTGCCGCCGGTAACGACCTCGAAGAAGATGCCCTCGCGCGGGAAGATGCAGTCGCCCGCCAGGTAATAGATGGCGCACTTCTTGTGGCACACCTTACCGATCTGGGAAAGCTCGAGCACAACCTCGTCGCCGATCTTCACCTGGGTGCCGAGTGGCAGCGCGAGCAGGTCCATCCCCTCGGTGGTGATGTTCTCGGCGAAGTCGCCCTCCTTCACGTCAAGGCCCATCGCGCGCGCCTTCTCGATGGACTCCCACGCGAGCAGCGACACCTGGCGATGCCAATCGCCGGCGTGGGCGTCGCCCGTCACACCATGGTGCGGATCGATGTGGATTTGCCCGCTCTCAACAGGCTTTTTACGCGTGCCCTTGCGCTCGGAGACGTTGACGGAGCGAACGTGGCCGGTGTTTTCCATGATGGCTTCTCCCCTCAGTGCGAAAAAGGCCGCCAGTCCGTGCGAGCGAGCTCGCGGCGAGGACTTGCGGCCTTTACGTAACTTCTAGTAACTGAGTAGGAATAATAGAACGCTTCGCTATTGAACGCAAGAAGGAATAATCGTTTTTTCCATCGTTGCACGATTTTCGTTGTGTTTCGCGCCTTTTTGTCACGTTTCATCTCAACACAGGCTGGGAGGTCGCGGACATCTCTGCAGGAGCGCAAGGGCTCGCACGGACGCGGGCACAGACGGGCATGCCTGGACGCTCGCTGGAAGGGACGCCCCCTTAGCGCAGCTTCGCGCGGCGTTGCTTCCAATCGGGCATGAAGGTGTCCATGAGCTGGTGGAACCTGGGACCGTGACCCCGCTCGAGCAGATGGCACAGCTCGTGAACCACCACGTATTCCAAGCATTCCGGTGGATAGAGCGCGAGGCGCACGTTGATGCAGATGCGGCCCGTCGAAGGTTGGCAGCTCCCCCATCGGCTCGTCATGTTGCGATACGCGAGCTTGCCCGCGCGCACCCCCATGATCGGCTCCCACGCCGCGATGAGCGCGGGCACACATGCGGAAACGACCTCGCGCCATGCGGCGACCTCCTCGGGCTTCGCCTGCGACGCGCGGGCCATGGGGGTATCCGCCGCCTGGGCAAGATGCGACTCGATCCATGCCGCCTTGCGCCGAACGAAGTCGCGCACCTCGTCTTCGCTCACCCATGACGGCGCCGACACGTCCACATGCGCCCCATCGCGGGAAATGCGCAGGTTGAGGTTTTTCACGTGCTTGCGGGAAAGGCGCACCTCGATGCCGTCGACGAGAAGCGTGCGCGCATCTGCGACGGAGCGAGCGCCCGCACGGGTTCGCCCAGCGGCGCCAGCTCGCCTGCCACCTTGGGAACCGCAGCCTGCCCGTTTCGGTGCACGCTTGTCGGCGGAAGAGGACGCGCCCGCAGATCCAGGTGCGATGCGGCGCGTGCGCACGGGCCCCGATTGGTTGGAATACGGCACGGCGCAACCTTTAGGCGTCGAGCGCTATCTCGTAGGCGGCGTTCCGGGGAAGCCCGAACTCGGCGGCGATCGCCTTGGCGATTTCTTTGTTGCGCGCGCCTTCGGCCTTGAGCTCGGCGGCGCGGGCGCGGGCGGCCTCGGCGGCGTCAAGCTGCGCTGCATCCTCCTCGGCGGCGCTCGGCTCGTCGATCACGATGGCGATCTCGCCTTTGATGGAGCCTTCCTCCGCACGACGGGCGAACTCGTCGCGCAGGCTCGGCAGGGTATCGCGCACCACTTCCTCATGCAACTTGGTAAGCTCGCGGCACACCGCCGCCTCGCGCAGGGGAAACGCCTGGGCCATCGACTCGAGCGCCGACGCCACGCGATTGGGGCTCTCGTAGAAGATGAGCGCCGCGTCGAGAGAGCGCAGCGCATCGAGCGTCGCCTTGCGCTCGGCGTCCTTGCGCGGGAAGAAGCCGCCGAAGTAGAAGCGGGGGCACGTGCAGCCGCTTGCTACGTAGGCTGTGGCGCAGGCGGATGCGCCAGGGAGCACCTCGACGGGCGCGCCAGCCTCGCGAGCTGCGCGAACGAGCCGAAGCCCCGGGTCAGACACGCCCGGCATGCCAGCGTCGCTGCAGTACGCGATCACCTCGCCGGCAAGCACGCGCTCGGCAACCTGCGCCGCGCGGTCGCCGATGAGCGCCTCGTCTAAACGTTCGAGCCGCTTCTCGATACCGAAGGCGGCGAGCAGCTTCCCCGTGACGCGCGTGTCTTCCGCGCACACGACGTCCGCTTCCCCAAGCGCCGAAATCGTGCGCTCGGTCATGTCGCCTAAGTTGCCGATGGGCGTCGGGCAGATGATGAGTTTTCCAAGTGTGTTAGCCATGCGCGCTAGTATAGCGCGAGCGGAGCCGCAGCGCGCAAGAGGAAGCGCGCCCACCACGAGAAAAGGGCGTCCGCCGCGACGCGAATCGCTGCGAGCGCCCTTCGCTGGAGCCTCGATGGAATGCGAAGCCGAGAGTCGTTACTTCTTGATAGCCTTGAAGGCCTCGGTCTGGGCTTTGATGCCGCGCTCGGCGGCCAGGCGCTCGATCGAGGTGGCGCCGAAGAAGCCGTCGATACCGGGCACGTGCTCGATGACGTACGCCGCGTCCTTCGGCTCGGAAATCGGGCCGCCGTGGCAGATGACGAGCGCGTCGGGGTTGATGTCCTTCACGACCTTCACGATGCCGGTGATGATCTCCACGCAGTCGTCGAGCGTGCGCGCGGTCTCGGCACCGATGGTGCCGCCGGTGGTGAGGCCCATGTGCGCGACGATGATGTCGGCGCCGGCCTTGGTCATCGCCGCCGCCTGCTCCTCGTCGAAGACGTACGGGCAGGTGAGCATGTCGAGCTTGTGAGCCTCGGCGATCATGTCGACCTCAAGGCCGTAGCCCATGCCGGTCTCCTCGAGGTTCTTGCGGAACACGCCGTCGATGAGGCCCACGGTCGGGAAGTTCTGCACGCCGTTGAAGCCCTGGTCCTTCAGCTCGGCCAGGTACTTCTTCATGACGCGGAACGGGTCGGTGCCGCAGACGCCGGCGAGAACCGGGGTGTCCTTCACGACGGGCAGCACCTCGGCGCCCATCTCGACGACAATCTGATTCGCGTCGCCGTAGGAAAGCAGGCCCGCGAGCGAGCCGCGACCGGCCATGCGGAAACGGCCGGAGTTGTAGATGACGAAGATGTCGGCTCCGCCGGCCTCAGCCGACTTCGCCGTGATGCCCGTGCCGGCGCCGACGCCGAGCAGGATGTTGCCCTCGGCGAGGGACTTACGGAAACGATCGAGGATTTCCGCGCGGGACAGTTCAAGCATGGTGTTCTCCTTCTTTTCGAGTACTACCCTTTTCTTGCCGAACATATGCGTTCACGGCGCGCCCGCGAGTTAGAACGGACGGCGCCGATGAAGCCTAGGGAAGGCGCCGCCCGCCCGCAGCGAGCCCGATGAGGATGGGGCGGCTGCGATCTGACGCGGCGCGGCGCTAGGGGGAAGGAGGAAACGCGTCGGCCCTGCCTTCCCGGTCGTGTTATTTCTCCATGAGGTCGATGAGCTTCTGGGCTGCGGCGATCGCGAACTCGTCGTCGTTTACGTGCGCGTCCATCTCGATGACCTCGGCCTTCGCGGGATCGATCTCATCCTTGAGCGTCTTGAAGAGCGCCGCGTCCTCTTCGGGACCGTAGAACGGCTGGCCCTCGGCGTCGATCATCGACACGCCCTTGAGCGGCAGCATGACCGCGCACGGGCCGATCGACATGTTCACCTTGGAGGCGATGGCGTGGCCGATCTTCTCGTTCTCCTCCACCGTGGTGCGCATGAGCGTGACCGTGGGGTTGTGCTTGTACAGGTTTCGGGACTGGTACTGCTCGGGAACGGTTTCCCACGGCCCGAAGTTCACCATGTCGTCGGCACCGACCGACACGACGGCCGGCACGCCGTTCAAGGCAGCCGCGCTGCAGCGATCGGGGCCTGCGGTGAGCACGCCGCCTGCAACCTCGTCGCACCACTCGGTGGTGGTCAGGTCGAGCACACCCTTGATGAACCCGCCGTTGACCAGCGCCTCCATGCATTTTCCGCCCGTGCCCGTCGCGTGGAAGACGAGCACCTCGAAGCCCTTCGACTCCAGATAGGCCTGCGCCTTCTGCACGGCGGGGGTGGTCACGCCGAACATGGTCGCGGCGACGAGCGGCTTGTTGTCCTCGTGCTTGGGGGCGACGTGCTCGAGCATGCCCGCCATAGCGGCGACGGCGTTGTTGAAAATGGTCGCCGAGAAGGAGTTAATGCCCGCCACGTCGACGATCGAGGGGAACATGGCGATGTCCGACGCGCCGATGTAGGGGGACGTGTCGCCGGACGCCATGGTGGACACCATGACCTTGGGCACGCCGATGGGGAGCTTGCGCATGCCGGCGGTCGCGATGGTGGTGCCGCCCGAGCCGCCCATGGAAAACACGCCGTCGAAGCGGCCGTTCGCGTACAGCGTGGGCAGAAGCTTCTCGACGCCGCGCGTCATGGTCTCGGTGGCGAAAGCGCGGTCCTTCTTCTCCACGATGGTCGACATCTCGATGTCGACCGCCGCCGCGACTTCCGTGTTGGGAACGTCGGGCATGGTTTGCGGGTCGAAGACGCCGCAGTGGATGGTGAGGGTGTTGACGCCCAGCTCCTCGAAGCGGGCTTTCACATAGGCGAATTCCTCGCCTTTCGTGTCGAACGTGCCGATGATAGCGACTGTTTTCACACAGGCCTCCTGACGTAGGGTTTCGACTCGCTGCCCAGTTTAGTTCGCCCGCTATAATTTCGAGGCTGCGTTCGCAACTCGCCACAGCATCACGACAATTCCGCAGAGGGCGTTTGTTATGCGACGGGTGGCATAAATAGCTTCTATGCTATGCTGACGGGAACCCGACAACCGAGACCCATCCCAAGATTCTCAAGGAGCCACGATGAGCAGCGCACTCCCTCTCGCATGGGCGCATGACCTGAGCCTTGTCGAGGGTTACAACGATCCCGACAGGGGAAAGCTCCTCTGCCCGGGCGAGAATGTCGAGCGCCAGCGCGCGGCCACCGTCCTCGCGCGCGCCTTCACCATGGGAGTCCTGAAGTAGTGCGGTGCCGTATAATGCACGTAAACGATTTTGCCTGAGGGAGGTGCGACATGCTCTATCAGCTGATGAACAAGAACACCGTTGTTGCGACGTACGAAGAAGAGAAAAGGATCGATGACTTCCGCTATACAGAGGTCGAACGCATTGACCCTTATCTCCCCTACGGGTTCATCGACATCAACGACTGGATCGACGGGCGAGCCATCGCCAAGCACCGAACGTCGATCGAGAAGCTCATGCGCGAACTCGGCCTTACCACCCGCCATAACTTCATCGGCATGATACGCTGCCTGTCGCTGACCGACACCTTCTGGATGAAGCGCGAAGACGAAGCTTTGACCTGGGATGACGTATCGCTCTATCGCAATCCCTTCGATGACGTCATCGCGCGCATCGCCTTCGACGGCACCGGCATGTACGGGCGGCAGAACTCCCCCACCTCCCCGGAGTTCGCGACGTCAGGTTCGTTTGCGAAATGCTGGATTCGCGAAAACGGGCAGATCTCACTTTTGAAGCGCGGTTCCACCGGTTATGCGAACGCGGGGTTCGAACCGTATTCCGAGAAGCTCGCATCCGACCTGCTCGACGCTGCAAAAATCGACCACGTTCCCTATTCGCTGCTTCGATTCCACAAAAAGCTCGCCTGCAAATGCCCCCTGTTCACATCGGAACGCGAGGGATTCGTCTCGGCCCACAGGTTCTTCGAGGGCCCCTTCGACGTTAAAGACATGCTCGCCTTCGCCGCCGAACACGGCGCTGAAGAGGCCTTCCGCGAAATGGTCGTGATGGATGCGGTTATGGCGAACGTCGATCGGCACGCGGGGAATTACGGCTTTTTGGTCAACAACGCGACAGGCGAGATCCTTCGCATGGCGCCGCTGTTCGACCACAACATGGCATGCCTGCCCATGATGATGGAGATGGACGACTTCGACGAGTACATCCGCCTCATCGGGCCGAAAATCGGCACCGACTTCATCGCCATCGGACGCGCCCTCATGACGCCCAACATCCGCGCGAAGCTTGTCGACTTGAAGGACTTCGAATACGAGGACCCGGGCTTCGATTACCCCAAATGGAAGCTCGATGCCGTGAACAAGTTGAAAAACGTCCAGATCGAAGCACTGCTGGCGTAAGGGTCGAAGGCTCCCCCATGTCGGGGTCGAAGGCCCCCTGAAAGCAGGAAAGGCGCCCCGCATTGCGCGGGACGCCTTTCCATTTTCATTGCAACTACCTGGCAAAACGTGATTCGAGAGCCGCGCAGCGCTCCTCTATCACGCGCCCCATCAGCTCGCACTCCGAATTCTTGCACCCGTTTCGCTTGGCAAACGCGCGCCAATGGCGAACCGATGCAAGCGTTTCCCCCACAATTTGTGCCTTTGCCTCAGCTGACAGTCCGCAGATCTCGCCAAGCGAATCCAAGCCCTCGACCTCGTTTTTTCCCGCTTCCCCAAAGATGGAAGTGGCACGAACCCGCGCGGCAGCGGGGTTGATGTTGACGTCGAAAACAGGAGCTAACACCCATCCGCCCTCCTTGCGAATGAGGCCCAGGTTTCGAAGATGGTCGTCGGTGTTATGCAATGCCACGGAAAGAACGACCCTTCGAAAGAGTTCCGCTAACTCGCAACTTGGGCTTGACGTCCAAACCGTCAAGGCGTCGGCAACGGTCGCATAATCACAATGTTCGCCATCATGCGCACCGATCAGAGTCATCGCGCTCAAATAGGGAATCCTCTCACCCTTCTCAAGGGAACCTGATCGATCGAAGCGCTCAAGGAGCAGCACCGAATCGCTTCCGATTCTCACAAGCTTCGAGGAAGGAACCGCCATACCCGCGTCGCCCGCAATGTCAAGCGCCGTTTTCTCCCACGCCATCACATCCCACTCATCTCCTGGATGGGAGAATTTCGCAAGGAGAAGTTTCCCTTCGTCGACAACGGAAGCCTTCGGACGAGCACCGCCCAAAGAGCCAGAGCCAGCATCAAGAAGCTCTTTTATCTGCCCGCTTCTTTCGTTACCTCGAGCTATTTCGTTCGAGGCAAATAGGAGCCGCTTGAGCTCGATAATCGGAGGAACCTCGTTGCTCTCAGACAACCGGTCGTCAGAATCAGGAACGGAATAACGAAGGGACCCTTGACGAGTGGAATCGAAAACGCCCAGCAGATAATCAACTTCGTCAATCGCACGAAGCGTCGCACCCGCCGCCTGGGCCTCGGCAATCGCCCTTCTGTCAATCAGGTGCCTTCCCCAGCGATCAGGAGAGGAGTCGCGCATCGCGCCAGGCATTCCCTCGCAGTGATAAAAAGTGGAACGCAGCGGCAAAGCGGGGTCGATTGCATAAGCGTCTGCTCTCTTGAGGTAGGCATCGCTATAGGCAAAAGAGCAGCTTATCCTTCCACGACGCAAACTGAACCGACACGTTCCGACGTGAACTTCGGCAGATTCCCCAGCAAGACTCGTAAAGACATCGACAATAGGAACCATCAGGATCTCCTTATCCGTTGCGGGAGTGCCTGATCAGCGCGGATGCGACCATAGTCAGTCTCGTAAGGGTCCGTTGCCTCCACTACAGCATCGAGAGAAGACAACGCACGACACACGTTGAGAAACGTTTCGAAGCTCACTTTCGGGTCCCCGTTTTCGAGGCGGGAAATGGTGGCGCGCGACACCGCCGCTTTGTCCGCAAGTTGCTGAGACGTCAGATTATACAATTTGCGCCATGTTGCAAGGTTTTCCCCGATCTGCTTTGCAGCAAGTTTCACCGTTGGCGACGAAGGGCGCTTCATAGTAGTCCTTATTGTATGTGTTACGTTACATTATCTATGTTAGTGTAGCACATTTATAACATTAATAAAGGCGCCCCGCATTGTACGGGACGCCTTTTCTGCAAGGTGATTCAATGACGAAATCGAGGTTAGAGCCCCAGGTCGACCGCCACTTCAGCCGCGCACTTGAGCGCGTCGGCCATCGAGCTCACCACGAGCGAGCTGCCGTTGCGCGCATCGCCCGCGACATACACTGCGGCACGACCCGCCGCAGCAGCGCCTTCGGCGAGCTCAGCGCGATGCGTCGCCGCAGCCGCGCCGGTCGCGCCGCCTTCCATCACGGGAAGGGGACGGCCCGTCGTCGCCACGGGAACACCGAGCGCATCGAAAACACCGCGCTCGGGACCCGCGAAACCGCAAGCGACAAGCACCAGCTGCGCGTCGATTTCCCGCTCAGAGCCCTCGACCGCAGAAGGCTTGCCCGCCGACCAATCGAGCGAGTGAACCTGAAGCCCGCGCACGTGCCCGTCGCTATCCAGGAGCACACGCTGCGTGTCAGCGCACCATTCACGCAGATCATCGCCCTGAAGCGCAATAGCCTCCTCCTGACCGTAGTCGGTCTTTTTCACGTTGGGCCACTCGGGCCACGCATTGGAGGCCGCACGCACCTCGGGCGCGCAGGGGCCGTATTCCAGCTGGCGCACCGTGCGCGCACCTTGGCGCACCGCCGTGCCCATGCAGTCGTTGCCCGTATCGCCGCCGCCGATAACGACGACGTCTTTGCCCTCGGCGCTGATAGCAGGCTCGCGGCCCTCGAGCAGCGCGCGCGTCTGCTCGGTGAGATAATCGACCGCGTAGACCACGTCACCCGAGGCGAGACCTTCATCGAAGCCTTCGGCGCGAACACCGCGTGCCGCACACGCGCCCGCCGCCACGACGACCGCATCGAATTCCTCGGCAAGCCCTGCAGCCACCGCGGAATCGGCTGCGTCGGTGTTCAGCCGGAACTCGATGCCCAGCTCAGCCATGAGCTCGGTGCGGCGCGTGACCACCGACTTCTCGAGCTTCATGTTGGGGATGCCGTACATGAGAAGGCCGCCTGCACGGTCGTGGCGCTCGACCACCGTGACGCGGGCACCGCGGCGCGCGAGATCCCAAGCGGCGACCAAACCTGCAGGTCCCGAACCAATCACAGCGACCTTCGGGGCATCCGCGGCAGCAGGCGCGAACCTGCGCGGCCCGCCGTGTTCCCATTGCCAATCGGAGATGGCGCGCTCGTTGTCGTGAATTGTCACAGGCTCGTCGTTGCGGCCTAAGTTGCACGCCGCCTCGCACAGCGCCGGGCACACGCGGCTCGTGAACTCGGGCATGGGACTCGTGAGCGACAGACGCGCCGCCGCCTCGTCCCACTGGCCGCGCCACGCGAGGTCGTTCCACTCGGGAATCAGGTTGTGAAGCGGGCACCCCGAGGGGCGCGCCTTCCCAAACGAGGCCCCGAACTGACAAAACGCAACGCCACATGCCATGCAGCGACTCGCCTGCACCCTCTGCTCGCCCTCGGGAAGGTTCACACCCAACTCGTTGAAATCCTGCGTGCGTTCCGCAACGGGACGCAGGTCATGAGCATGACGACCATGCTCCAAAAACGCTCCTGGCTTGCCCATCGCTTACTTCCCTTCCGTCATGGCGTCGAACGCAATCTGCAACGCCTCTTCATGCGACTTCCCCGATGCCTCGGCAGCCTCGACCGCGTTGATCACGCGCTCGTAATCGCGGGGAATCACCTTCACGAACAGCTTCTTCAATGTGTTGAACTGGTAGAGCAGCTTGATGCCGCGCGGCGACTGCGTGCGCTCGGCGTGCTCCTCGATCAGGCTGCGGATGAGCTCGATCTCGTCCTCGGAGGGCTCGCACAGGCGCACCATGTCGAGGTTGCAGTTGTCCGCGAGCGTGCCGAACTTGTCGTACACGTACGCCACGCCGCCCGACATGCCCGCCGCGAAGTTCGGCCCGACCTCGCCCAAGATGAGCGCGATGCCGCCGGTCATGTACTCGCAGCCGTGGTTGCCCACGCCCTCGACGACCACCGTCGCACCCGAGTTGCGCACGGCGAAGCGCTGGCCGGAAAGGCCGTTCACGAAGCCCTTTCCGCTGGTCGCACCATAGAACGCCACGTTGCCCACGACCACGTTCTCGTCGAACTTGTAGGTCGCCGCCTCAGGCGGGCGCACCGTCAGGACGCCGCCCGAAAGCCCCTTGCCGAAGTAGTCGTTCGCATCGCCCTCGATGTTGAGCGTAATGCCGCGCGGCAGGAAGGCGCCGAAGCTCTGGCCGCCCGAGCCGTCGCAGTCCACCGTGATCGAGCCCTCGGGAAGCCCCTCGGGATGCTGGCGCGTCACCTGGCTGCCGAGCATCGTGCCCACGCAGCGGTTCACGTTGGCGATGTCGGCGCGGAAGCGGATGGGGCGCAGATGCTCGCGCGCCTCGGCCGTGTAGGGAATGAACAGCGTCGCGTCGAGCGCGCGGTCAAGCTGGCAGTCGGGCGCCATCGAGGGGAGGAAGTGCTTGCCCTCGGCACCGGGGATGGCCTGGCCGAACTCGTTGGTCACCGTGGCGAGCATGTCGGAGAGGTCCATCTCGTTCGCCTTCCAGTTGCCCGGCACCTCAACCTGGCGCAGGTACTCGGGATGGCCGACCATCTCGTCGACCGTGCGGAAGCCGAGCTGCGCCATGATCTCGCGCATCTCCTCGGCGACGAACATCATGAAGTTCACGACGTACTCGGGCTTGCCGGCAAAGCAGCTGCGCAGCTTGCAGTTCTGCGTCGCGACGCCCACGGGGCAGGTGTCCTGCTGGCAGTCGCGCTGCATCATGCAGCCCATGGCGACGAGCGGCATGGTGGCGAAGCCGAACTCCTCGGCGCCGAGCAGCGCGGCCATGACCACGTCGCGCCCGCACATGAGCTTGCCGTCGGTTTCCACGACTACGCGGCTGCGCAGGCCGTTGCGCAAAAGCGTCTGCTGCGTTTCGGCGAGGCCGATCTCGAACGGAATGCCCGCATGGTAAATCGAATCGCGCGGTGCCGCGCCCGTGCCGCCGTTGTGGCCGGAGATGGTGATCTTGTCGGCGCCGCCTTTGGCAACGCCCGTGGCGATAGTGCCCACACCCGCAAGCGCGCACAGCTTCACCGACACGCGCGCGCCGGGATTGGCGTTCTTCAGGTCGAAGATGAGCTCGGCCAAGTCCTCGATCGAGTAAATGTCATGGTGCGGCGGCGGGGAAATGAGCCCCACACCTGGGGTGGAGCGGCGCACCTCGGCGATCCAGGGGTACACCTTCTTGCCGGGCAGATGCCCGCCTTCGCCCGGCTTCGCGCCCTGCGCCATCTTGATCTGGATCTCAATGGCGGAAGAGAGGTAGCGGCTCGTCACGCCGAAGCGGCCCGACGCCACCTGCTTGATGGCGCTGCACTTGCTGTCGCCGTTGGGAAGCGGCGTCTCGCGAGCGGGATCTTCGCCGCCTTCACCCGTGTTCGACTTGCCGCCGAGGCGGTTCATCGCGATGGCAAGGCATTCATGCGCTTCCTTGGAAATGGAGCCGTAGCTCATGGCGCCCGTGTTGAAGCGCTTGACGATCTCGCTTGCAGGCTCGACCTCGTCGATCGGCACCGGGGCGCCCTGCGGCGCGAAGTCGAGCAGGTCACGCAGCGTGACCGCGCGGCCGGGGACATGGCACGCGGCGCTGTATTCCTTGAACATACCGTAGTCGCCCTCGCGCACCGCACGCTGGAGCAGGTAGATCGTCTGGGGATTGATCAGGTGCTCCTCGCCGTCAATCGGGCGCCACGAGGTCACGCCGAGCGAGGGAAGCTGGTCGGGCGCCGGAGTCTTGTCGAGCGCGATCGCCTTGTCGTAGCGCTCGTTCAGCTCGCGCTGCACGCCTTCCACACCAAGTCCGCCGATGCGCGTGGAGGTATGGGTGAAGCACTCGTCGACGAACGCGTCATCGAGGCCCAGGATCTCGAAGATCTGCGCGGAATGGTAACCCTGCATCGTGGAGATGCCCATCTTCGACATGATGGACGTGATGCCCGCGGTGACCGCCTTGTCGTAGTTCGCGACAGCGGTGTCGCCGTCCACGTCGAACTCGCCGCGCTCGCACAGATCGCGGATGCACTCGTGCGCCATATATGGGTAGATGCCCGAAGCGGAATAGCCCACCAAGCAGGCGAAATCGTGCGCGCGCATCGCGTCGCCGGTCTCGACAAGCAGGTCGGCATCAGTGCGCAGACCCACGTTGATCAGGTGGTTGTGCACTGCGGCGAGCGAAAGAAGGCTCGGGATGGGGACTTCCCCCTCGCCCGCGCGGTCGGACAGCACGATCAGGTTCGCGCCGCCGCGCACGGCAGCTTCCACGTTCTCGCGCAATGCGGCGAGCGCCCCTTCGAGCGCGCCCTCCTCAGCGCTGCGCGGATAAGTGCAGCTGAAGCGCGCCGTCTTGAACCCGACGCGGTCGATCGAGCACAGGCGATTGAACTCGTCGTGCGTGAGCATCGGACTCTCGAGGCGCACGAGGCGGCAGGTGTCGCGGCAGTCTTCCAAAAGGTTGCCGTGGTTGCCGACATAGAGCACCGTCGAGGTGACGAAGCTTTCGCGCAATGCATCGATCGGCGGGTTCGTCACCTGGGCGAACAGCTGGTTGAAGTAGTCGAAGAAGCTGCGCGTCTTCTTGGAGAGGCACGCAAGCGGCGCATCGGTTCCCATGGACGCGAGCGGAATCGAGCCCTTGTTCGCCATGGGGCGGATGAGCTCTTGGATGTCGTCGAAGTGGTAGCCCAGCTTGGCCATGCGGCGCGTGAAGGGCACGCCTGCGTCCTCCTCCGCGGCAGGGTCGGCAGGCTCGGACAGGGGCAAGTCGTCGACCGAGAGCATTTCCTCGCCGAGCCAATCGCGGTAGGGCTTCTCGTTTGCGTAGCGGTTGCGAATCTCGTCGTTCCAGATGACGCGTCCCTGGTCAGGATCGACCTCGAGCATCTCGCCCGGGCCGAGGCACCCCGCCTGCAGGATGTCCTCGGGATCGACGTCGATCGTGCCGACCTCGGAAGACAGGATGAGCCAGTCCTTGCGCGTGACGTAGTAGCGAGCCGGGCGCAAGCCGTTGCGATCGAGCGCGGCACCCAGCATGCGGCCGTCGGTGAACGCGATGGCGGCAGGCCCGTCCCAAGGCTCCATGAGCATGGACTGGTAAGCGTCGTAGGCGCGGCGCTTCTCGTCGATGCGATCGTTGTTGTCCCACGGCTCGGGAATCATCATGGTGACGGCGCGGTCGAGCGGACGGCCGTTCATCGTCAGGAACTCGAGCACGTTGTCCAAGATGGCGGAGTCGGAACCCTCGCGGTTGATGATCGGCAGGATCTTCTTCAGGTCCTCGCCGAGCACCGGGCTGTAGAGCTTCGGCTCGCGAGCGCGCGTCCAGGAGATGTTGCCGCGCAGCGTGTTGATCTCGCCGTTGTGGATGATGTAGCGGTTCGGATGCGCGCGCTCCCACGACGGCGTCGTGTTCGTGGAGTAGCGCGAATGCACGAGCGCGAGGGAGGTCTCGACCGCCGCGTCGTTCAGGTCGGTGAAGAAGCGGCGCATCTGGGTCGCCACGAGCATGCCCTTGTAGACGATGGTGCGGCTCGACATCGAGCACACGTAGAAGATCTTGTTCGCGAGCGCCGGGTTCGCGTCAGCCGCGCGCTCGATGGTGCGGCGGCACACATAGAGCTTGCGCTCGAAATCCTGGCCTGCGGAAACGTCTTCCGGGCGACGCAAAAAGGCCTGCAGGATGGTCGGCATGCACGCCTGCGCGGTGCTGCCCAGGTCATGCGGGTCGACCGGCACCTCGCGCCAGAACATCAAGGGCACGCCGCACTTCGCGCAACCTTCCTCGAAGACGCGCTTCGCGTCGCGCACGCCAACTTCGTCATCGTGCGGGAAGAAGAGCATGGCAACGCCGTAGTCGCCTTCCCCTGGCAAAAGCTGGCCTTCCTTCTGCGCTTCCTTGCGGAAGAAGCGGTGCGGAATTTGGAAGAGCACGCCCGCGCCGTCGCCGGTGTTGCGCTCGAGGCCCGTGCCTCCGCGGTGTTCCAGATTGACCAGCACCGACAGCGCATCGTCCAGCATGGCATGGCTGCGCTCGCCCTTCAGGTGCGCCAATGCGCCGATGCCGCACGCGTCGTGCTCGTATGATTCGCGGTAAAGACCCGCCGCGGGCTGCTTCTCCTCGCAAGCTGCGCATGCCCCTTGCCCAGCTTCATACCGAGGCGCCCCCGCCTGTTCGCTCAGTTGATAGTTCATATGCGATCCTTCGTCCATAGGGCTGCCGTTTTACCAAAATGGCAGTCTATGACGTAGTGTATCGACTCTCAACCGCATTGTTTCAAGCTGCAACATGGTTATGACAACCTGGAAACAGACTTGAAACAAAGCAACCGCGATGCGGCGGCGGGCGGCAAAAAGCATAGGGGGAAGCAAGATTTCCCGATTTCGCTGCACTTTTTGCTAGCGGGCGTCTCGTGTACGCGAAACGCCCGCCCAACTCACGGCAGCACTCGAGTCCCGCTTACGCGAGCTCGGTTTCCACCTCGAGCTTGCCCGCGTCCTGCGCCTTGCCATGCGATCCGTCGGCGTTCACGAAGGTGTCGCGTGCCACGCGGGCCTCGGATTCCTTCTCCGCCAGATTCGCCTTCGCAACCGAGATCATCAGCTTGATGCGGTTGAGCTGGTTCACCTCCGACGCGCCCGGATCGTAGTCGACGGCAACGATGTTGCTTTCAGGGTAGCGGCGGCGCAGTTCCTTGATCACGGCCTTGCCGACCACATGGTTCGGCAGGCACGCGAACGGCTGGGTGCACACCACGTTCGGCGCGCCGGTCTTGATGAGCTCCACCATCTCGGCGGTGAGCAGCCACCCCTCGCCCATCGAGTTGCACAGCGAGAGGATCTCGCTCGCATATTCGGCCAGCTCGTAGATGTTCGCCGGCGGGTTGAAGCGCGACGAGTCGGCGAGCGCCTTGTTCACCGGCGCGCGGAACTTCTTGATGGCGGAAAGCGCCACCTTCGACCCGAGCGCACCCTTCGAGCTGCGCCCGAGCGGATCTTTCTGGAAAATGCCACCCGCAACGCCGAACAGGAAGAACTCGATGAGCCCCGGCACCACGGCCTCGCACCCTTCCCGCTCGATCACGTCAACGATCTGGTTGTTCGCCGTGGGATGAAACTTCACGAGGATTTCGCCCACCACGCCGACGCGCGGTTTGGTTCCCTCGCCCTGGAGCGGCAGCGTATCGAAGTCCTCGACGATCTGACGGGTCGTGCGCTTGAAGCGGCCGTAGGACTCGCCGGTTTCCAGCTGGCCTTTGCACGTGGCC
Source organism: uncultured Ellagibacter sp. (assembly GCF_934636505.1). GTDB lineage: Bacteria > Actinomycetota > Coriobacteriia > Coriobacteriales > Eggerthellaceae > Ellagibacter. Next base: position 1,672 of record NZ_CAKUAL010000026.1, on the reverse strand, counting down.
ATCCAGTGGTCGAACAGGCGATTCGCGCTGCCGGGTTCCACCTCGTAGGGGCGCGTGCGATAGAGGCACTGCATGAGCACGTCGCCGTACTGCAGCGCGTACACGGCCTGGAGCAGCATCTTCGGCGTGATCTTGAAGCCGGGGTTGTGCTCGCCCAAATCCTTGAACGAGATGGCGATCACGGGAATGTGCGCGAGGCCCACAGCCTTCAGTGCCTTGCGGATAAGCGAGATGTAGTTGGTGGCGCGGCAACCGCCGCCCGTCTGCGTGATGAGCACGGCAAGCTTGTCGGTGTCATAGCGCCCCGACATGACGGCTTCCATAATCTGGCCGGTGACCAGGATGGACGGATAGCAGATGTCGTTGTTCACGTATTTAAGGCCCGCATCGACCGCGCCGTGGTCCACGCTCGGCAGAAGCTCGACGTTGTAGCCGAAGCGGCTGAAAATGGGCACGAGAAGCTCGAAATGGTACGGTGCCATCTGCGGAGCCAGGATGGTGTAGCCCTGCTCCTTCATCTCCTCGGTGAACGCCGCGCGCGGGAACTCCGTGTCGGCGCCCTCGCGCTGGCGCATGCGCTCCTGAGCCTCGGGCGCGGCCTTCTCGTTGAACGCGTCAGGGACGGCGTCGGGCGAGATCTCGATGTCACACGCGGGGCAGCTGGCGGGCTTCGCGGTGCGTTCGGCCTCTTCATCGGCCTGATCCTTCAGGGCAGCAAGAAGGCTGCGCACGCGGATGCGCGCGGCACCCAGGTTGGACACCTCGTCGATTTTGAGCACGGTGTACACCTTGCCCGCCGACTCGAGGATTTCCTGCACCTGGTCGGTGGTGAGCGCGTCCAAGCCGCAACCGAACGAGTTCAGCTGGATGAGGTCGAGGTCGCGACGCTCGGTCGTCACCTTCGCCGCAGCGTAGAGGCGCGTGTGATACATCCACTGATCGACCAGGCGAATCGGGCGCTCGAGCGTGCCCAAGTGCGCGATGGAGTCCTCAGTGAGCACCGCGAGCCCGAAGCTCGTGAGCAGCTCGGGGATGGCATGATTGATCTCGGGGTCGTTATGGTAGGGGCGGCCCGCCAGCACGATTCCGTGGGTGCCCGTCTCCTCCATCCACTTCAGGGTCTCGGTGCCCTTCACGCGCATGTCGCGCTTGAACGCCTCGTCTTCGGCCCAAGCGGCGTCGACCGCGGCGTCCACCTCCACCTGCGTCGGGGCGGCAACGCCTTCGCCCATGAGCTCAGGGTGCGCCTCGATAAGTTCAACCATCAGGCGTTTCTTCAGGTGTTCCTTCTTGTCATAGGGCAGCCACGGGTTCAGGAACTGCGTTGACGACTCACGCAGCTCATCGATGTTCAGGCGCAGCGCCTCGGCGTAGCTCGCCACGATCGGGCAGTTGAAATGGTTGCCCGCCGTGTCGTCCTCCTGGCGCTCCCACTTGCTGCAGGGAAACCAGATGAAGTCCGGGTGCTTGTCGAGCAGGTTCATGATGTGGCCGTGCGAGAGCTTCGCCGGGTAGCACACGCTCTCTGACGGCATGGATTCGATGCCCGCCTCGTAGGTCTTCTTCGTGGACGGGTCGGAAAGCACCACGCGCCATCCGAGCTTCGTGAAGAAGGTGAACCAGAACGGGTAGTTCTCGTACATGTTGAGCGCGCGGGGGATGCCCACCGTGC
>NZ_CAKUAL010000025.1 GCF_934636505.1 uncultured Ellagibacter sp. | reverse complement strand
ATATCGCACTTGTTCAGGAACACGACGATGTAGGGAACGCCGACCTGACGGGCGAGCAGGATGTGCTCGCGGGTCTGGGCCATCGGGCCGTCGGTAGCAGCGATAACGAGAATCGCGCCGTCCATCTGAGCAGCACCGGTGATCATGTTCTTGACGTAGTCAGCATGGCCCGGGCAGTCAACGTGTGCATAGTGACGCTTGTCGGTTTCGTACTCGATGTGAGCAATCGAAATGGTGATACCGCGCTCGCGCTCTTCAGGAGCCTTGTCGATGTCCTCGAAAGCCGTGAAGTCCGCATGGGCAGTACCATGAGACCCGTCGTTCATGGACAGGGTCTTGGAAATGGCTGCCGTCAGCGTGGTCTTACCATGGTCGACGTGGCCGATCGTACCAATGTTAACATGCGGCTTGGTACGCTCGAACTTCTCCTTTGCCATTCTTTTCCTCCTTATTTTGGTTTTCGCTTGAGCAAAAACGTAATAAACAACGACGCGCCCATAAAGGACGCGCTAATATCAATGGTAGCGGTGACTGGATTCGAACCAGTGACGCCACGGGTATGAACCGTGTGCTCTAACCAACTGAGCTACACCGCCGTAAAAGACTGGTGCCTGCTACCAGATTCGAACTGGTGACCTCTTCGTTACCAACGAAGTGCTCTACCGACTGAGCTAAACAGGCAATCATGGTGGGCGCGCTAGGATTCGAACCTAGGTAGACAGAGTCAACGGGTTTACAGCCCGTCCCCTTTAACCACTCGGGCACACGCCCATGATCGACGCTTAATTCATGTGTATTTATCAAGCTGCCGCCCGCTTTTTGCCGTCCCCGGCGCAGCGAGCAAGAGAATATTACGGTAGGCTGCGGTGGCTGTCAATACCTTACACGCCACCGGGCGTATCTATTCACTATTCCTTCGCAAATCGCTCCATATGCAAAGTTATGCCACATATGACCTGGTGTTATGAATTGAGCGCTCCCCCGCCTGCGAGCGTTATCCCTACGTGTTATTATAGATACGCTTTTGCCAAACGAACACCAGCATGCTCAACCAAGGAGGTTCCTCAGTGAGCGAGCATACGAACACACTATCAAGGCGAGCGTTTATCGGTACAGCGGCAGCAGTAGGTGCTGTCACGATGGCCGCTCCGAATATCGCATTCGGCGCCACGGCAGCTGAAAAGCAGGCCGAAGCCGATGCCGTTCGCAATCAGTTGGTCAGCCTTCAGGCAGACCTGGAAACCGCTACAGATAATTATTATGGTGCGTTGGACGAGCAGCAAGCTGCCCAAGACGCCATGGCGGCCGAGCAGGTCAAGATCGACGACACGAACGCCCAAATCCAAGAATTGCAGGGTAAGCTTTCTACCCGCGCACGCAGCATGTATCGCACGGGCTCGGCAAGCTTCCTCGACTTCGTCCTGGGTGCTTCCTCGTTCGACGAGTTCACGTCGAACTGGGATCTGCTCACGCAGATGAACAACAACGACTCCGAAATGGTCGACACCTCTAAGCAGTTGCGCGAGCAGCTGCAGGCCTCCAAGGACGAGTACGCGCGCCAAGAGCAGATTGCAGCCGACAAGGCCGCTGAAGCAGCGCAGATTCAGCAGGAGGTTCAAGCGAAGGTTGACCAGGCCACCGAGCTCGTCAACTCTCTCGACGCCGAAGCGAAAGAACTGCTCGAGCAAGAGCAGGCCGCCGCTGCTGCTGCGGCAGCGGCCGAAGCGGCGGCCGCGAACCGCAACCATGGTTCTGGCGGTGGGTCAAGCAGCGGCGGTGGCTCCAGCAGTGGCGGCGGATCGAGCAGCGGCGGTGGCTACACTGGCGGCAGCTCCGATGTTCCCTCCTATGGTTCGGTTGTCGACTACGCCATGTCGCGCATCGGGTGCCCGTATGTGTGGGGTGCCGAAGGTCCGAACGCTTTCGACTGCTCCGGACTCGTGCGCTGGGCATATTTGCAAATTGGCATTTCCCTTCCGCATCAAAGCGAATCGCTTTACAACTGCGCATCATGGCGTGGACCTGTTTCCGAAGCTCGCCCAGGCGATGTTCTCTGGCGCAGTGGGCACGTGGGAATCGCGGTAAGCTATGGCGGATCCCATTACGTGCACGCTCCCACCTTCGGAGCTTACGTGCGCGATACGGATAGCCTTTCGTGGTCGGGATTCACTCATGCGCTGAGATTCTAGGTTTCTCACTATAAGACGCATTCAACGCCCCCGCTTCTTCAAGGAGAAGCGGGGGCGTTCTTTATACTACTAAGGCAAGGGCTGCGTTAATAGGCTGGGAAAGCGTAGATTTATAGCATTAGGGCGCGCACCTTGGTTCCCTGCTCGCCTTCTCTGTGGCAAATTGGGATGACCTCATCTCCTGCAGAACGGGAAGCGTCCTCCCGTCTCACCGTATAAAAGAAACGGCCCGCTGTCTGCACAGGGGCCGTTTCGCTCAATTGGTACTGGCGGCGCGCTACACGTCGAGATCCATGTAGGTATCGAATTCCTTCTCGATTTCCTCGGAAGGCTTCTTTGTGAGCAGCGAGACCACCACGATGGCGATGCAGGCGAACACGAATGCCGGCAAGAGCTCATAGACGCCAAACCAGCCACCGAGAGGTTTCACCAGATTATGCCACGCGAAGACCGACGCTGCGCCGACGAGCATGCCGGCGATACCGCCTTGCAGCGTCGTACGCTTCCAATACAAGGAAAACAGCACGAGGGGGCCAAACGACGCACCGAAGCCCGCCCATGCGTAGGACACGACGTTGAAGATGGACGAGTTGGAGTCCATCGCGATGATGATGCCGAACAGAAGAACGGCAGCCAAGGTGAAACGGGCGACGATCATGACCTGGCGATCGGTCGCATCGCGTTTGATCAGGCCCTTGAAGATGTTCGTTGCGACCGCCGAGCCGGAAATGAGCAGATAGGAAGACGAGGAGCTCATCGCCGCTGCGAAGATACCCGAAACGACGAGGCCGCAGGCGAAGGATGGCAGAATCATGCGCGAGAGCACGACGAAGACATTTTCCGCGGCAGATTGCGTGAGGAACTCTGTCGGGATGACGGCGCGCCCGATAAGGCCGATGCACACCGCACTCGAAAGCGACACCACCAGCCAGATCATCGCGATGATGCGGGACTTCTTGATTTCGTCGGAATGACGCACGCTCATGAAGCGCACGAGCACCTGGGGCATACCGAAGTATCCAAGGCCCCACGCGAGACCCGACACGATGGTGATGAGCCCGTACTCCCCTGCCGCTCCGAACAGCGGTGCACCGTTCTCGACGACTTGGTTGCCCGCCGCATCGAGAATAGGGGTTGCAATCTGCGTACCCGAAAGGAATCCGGGAATATCCTGCAGGAAAGCGACCGTGTTCTCGACGCCGCCCGCCTGCGCGACGCTGCCGATGAACACCGTGGCGAGCGCGAAGAACATGAGCGTGCCCTGGATGAGGTCGGTCGTGCAGACGGAGAGATATCCGCCGACGAACGTGTAGAGGAACACGATGATGGCGCCGAGCACCATCATCGTCGCGTAGTCGAGCCCGAAGAGCGTCGAGAACAGCTTACCGCAGGTCACAAAGCAGCTTCCCGTGTAAATCGAGAAGAAGACGAGCGTGATGATGGCCGCAATCGTCATGAGGATATGCTTGTTGTCGTGAAAGCGGTTCGAGAAGAAGTCGGGAACGGTGATGGAGTTGTTCGCCACCTCGGAGTACTTGCGCAGACGCTTCGCCACGAACTTCCAATTGAGATACGTGCCGATAGCAAGGCCGATCGCCGTCCACATGGCGTCCGATGCGCCCGTGAAGTATGCAACGCCGGGAAGACCCATGAGCAGCCACCCGGACATGTCCGACGCTTCCGCGGAAAGCGCCGTGAGCCACGGGCCAAGCCCGCGACCGCCGAGGAAGTACGCCTCGCTTGAGGCGTTCGACTTCTTCGCATAGACGAAGCCGACGAGCACAACGACGATGAAATACAGAAGCATCGCCAGGAGTACCCAAAAATCACCAGTAACCATTTTCATCCCTCTCGATAGTCGAATAGGCGAATTATACGGCATACTTTTCCCGACTAAAGTGATATTTCGGTCGCTGTGTGAACGATTCGCGAAACGGCGGCGTTATTGTCGCCGCTCGCAAGGGCAAGGCATAGCGCTTGCGGGCGTCGAGGTGCTCGCAGATGCGCGATACGAGGGGAAGCCAAGGATTTCTCGCAATTGAAACTTGTCGCATCGGGCGCGCAAACGTAATATCAAGGTCGGCAAGATTCGCGGCGGCGTGCATGTTTCGTCGCACATGGCAAAGGATGGGAAATGGCTGCATTCGAACAAATGGATCGCGCGGAGCTTCAAAGCGAGCTCAATCGATTGAAGGAAGAGTACGCGCAGTTCAAAGCAAAGGGCCTTTCGCTGAATATGGCTCGCGGCAAACCGAGCGCCGAGCAGCTCGATTTGAGCCTGCCTCTGCTCTCCTGCATCTCCAGCGCGCAGGATTGCATCGCCGAGGACGGCACCGACTGCCGCAACTACGGCGTGCTCGACGGACTTCCCGAGGCAAAGCGCCTGATGGCGGCAATGCTTGACGATGTGCCGGAAAACGTGATCGTCGGCGGCAACTCGAGCCTGACGCTCATGGGCAACGCCGTTGCGCGATGCCTCGACTTCGGCACCCTCGGCAGCAAGCCCTGGGCGCAGTACCCGGGAATCAAATGGATCTGTCCTGTTCCGGGTTACGACCGTCACTTCGGCATCACGGAGTCGTTCGGCATCGAGATGATTCCCGTGAAGATGGACGAGAACGGCCCTGACATGGATGAGGTCGAGCGAATCGTCGCCGAGGACGATTCCGTGAAGGGCATCTGGTGCGTCCCCAAGTACTCCAACCCCGGGGGCGTCACCTATTCCAAGGAAGTCGTTCGTCGCTTGGCGGCCATGCCCTGCGCTGCTGACGATTTCCGCATCTTCTGGGACAACGCCTACAGCGTCCATCACCTGAACCCGTTCAAGGCCGACCAGGACCAACTTCTCGACATTGCCGAGGCATGCCGAGAAGCATGCAACCCCGACCGTTACTTCAAGTTCGCGTCTACGTCGAAGGTCACGCTTCCTGGAGCCGGCATCTCTGCCATCGCCGCGAGCCCCGACAATATCGCCGAAATCAAGAAGCGCATGGCCACGACCGTCATCAGCTACGATAAGCTCAACCAGCTTCGCCACGTGAGGTTTTTGAAGAACGCCGACGGCATCGCCGCCCACATGGAGAAGCATGCCGATATCCTGCGCCCGAAGTTCACGCTCGTCGAAAACGAGCTCACCATGGGCCTTTCCGAGGTCGGCGGGTGCACGTGGACCAAGCCGCGCGGCGGGTATTTCGTGTCCTTCGACGCGCCCGAGGGGTGTGCCAAGCGCATCGTACAGCTCGCGAAGGAAGCGGGCGTCACGATGACGGATGCTGGCGCGACCTGGCCGTACAAGCACGACCCCTACGACAGCAACATCCGCATCGCGCCCACGCTTCCCCCGCTCTACGAGCTTCGCGAGGCGCTCAGCGTGTTCGTCTGCTGCGTGAAGATCGCTTACGCGGAGAAGCTGCTCGCGTAGCGCGCAAGTATCTCCCCTTCGATTGCCGGAAGGTCAGCTGCGGTAAAGGTGTAGTTCACCTGCTGCGGCTGGCCTTCTTTCGTATCGTCGGGCTGCTCCACACGCACGAATGCGAACTCCGTGGATTCATAGCCTTGCATGAGCAGGGCATACGCGTAGCAAAGCGCCTGCAGTCGATGCTTTTCGTGCAACTGTGTCGGCGTTTCCCCTGGCGACCCACCTGTTTTGTAGTCAACAACAAGCGCCGTGCGGCCGTCTTCCCCGTCGGCGAGAAGGTCAATTTCCCCCTCCATGAATGGCGCGCTGGCTCCGCGCCCCACGCGTACGAAGAAGGGAACCTCTGCACGAAGGCGGGAAAATGTCGCAACGCGTGCTGCAAGATCGCTTTCAAACCATCGTGCAAGCGCTTCGGTGAGGCGAATGCGCTGCAAGTCGGAAAGCCCGCAATGACGAGCAAGCGCGTCGACGTGCGATTTGTCGGGGCAGACGAGGGCAGCGCTCTCGGCATGGGTGCATACCGCCTGTTGGGCAAGCCTATGGAAGGCGGTGCCCAAGTCCGTCGCCTTGTCGGCGTCTCCCGAAAGCGAAGCTCGAATCGCGGTCCACGCTGCCTCATCCACCTCCGAAAAACCAGGCTCTTCGACGGGCGGCACTTTCGACGAAATAATCTCTTCCGCAGACGAGCTGGTCCCCGCCTCATCAGATGGGCTGTGCGCGATCGACGAATAGCTGAACACATCGGCGCGAGATGCAGGCCACGCCTGAGCCAGCAGCTCGCAGTGGGGCAAGACTTCGGGGATCTCGACGGTTCGCCGTGCTGGGTCGGACACGCCTGCAAGCGAGCACCCTTCTTCTTGATTTGCCGCTTCGGCGCCAGCGACCTCAGAATCATAGGGTTCTTCCGATTCGACAGTCAGGTCAATACGCTCAACGCGCGCGGGAGACTCACCGCCGAAATCGAGAAGTGTCACGCCGGGCTCGAAGGCATTGCCCTCGCCGCACAGGGCAGACTCCACGCTTCCCCATACGCTCTTCGCAAGGCCCGTCGGGTCGTCCTTCGTCGTCTTCCCGGCAATTGCGCAGATGACTGCCTCCTGCGCACGGGTAAGCGCGACGTAGAGAAGCCGACGGGTCTCCTCGGTTTCGCCGAGATGCTCATGTTGGCGAATCGCGCAGCGGACCTCCACGGGACTATGGTCACCGGGGTGCTCGATCAGCTGTTGGTAGAACTCATCGTCTTCGTCTCCCTCGAAAGGGTCCACCGACGTGCATTTCGCGATGAGCTGCGATTGCTTCGCGGTCAAGCGCGTCGCGGTCGCCCCCGCATCGAGCGAGAGGTAGGTTTTGCCATTGAGCGTGGTCCGAACCATTCGCGACGAGCGCACCTCGTCGGAGCGCAGCTCGGCCACCGCGACGATGGGGAATTCGAGACCCTTGCTCGCATGGACGGTCATGATGCGAACGAAATCGCCCGACTTCGAGGAAAGCGAGCCCGGGGCCTCTTTGGCGATTTCAATATGCGCACGCAGCTCGACTGCGGTCTGAGCGGGGCCCGACCCTTTCCTGCGCTCGATGTCACGGGCAAGGCGGCACGCCTTGTAGACGTTTGCCGCGCGCGCAAGCCCTTCGGCGCCTTCATCCTCGAGTCGACGAAGCCAGCCTGAATCGAGGAGGACTCCCTCCATGACCTTGGAGAGGGGCTCGAGCCGCACGCGAAACGCCGCCTTTTTCAGCGTTCGAACCGCAGCTCGGAGACCGGGTATGAGCGACGCATCGTTTTCAGCGGCGGCGCACACCGAAACACCGGAATCAAGAGAACGGCGGCGAGGAATGCCCCGCAGCTCGTCGAGGCCCGTCGAAAGATCGATGAAATCGTCTGCGGTGAGCGCGAAGATTTCGCTCGAGAGCACCTCGAAAAGGGCTTCGGTATCCTTAGGGTTCGCAATTACCTCGGCGAGCCGCACCGCAAGGCGCACTTCCGGTGCACGGCCGAAGATCGACCCCCCTGAGACCACGCAGGAAAGCCCCTGCTCGCGTATGGCGTCGGCGTAGACGTCGGCGCATCGCATGCTGCCAAGCAAGACCACCATGTCGCCCGCCGAATGGCCCTCGTCGACAAGCTTCGCGAAACGTTGTGCAATCCGCTGCGCGACCGCGGCGCGCGCTGTGTCCGAGGCAACACCTCGGGGATAGGTGGTGAGCTGCACCTCGATGCGCGGATCGAATCCCTGGTAGGGGCAGTCGATACGACCAGAGTCGCGCGATGCGGAAAGCGACATGAACGAGCGGCCGAATACGCTCGGCTGGCTGAACACGCAGTCGACGAACGCGAGGACATCGACATGGCTTCTGAAATTGTCAGCAAGCTCGATAAGGCCCGCTTCGTTAGTGTTTGCCACCGAGGCAAGGTGCCTGTTGTAGACCGAGACGTCCGCCCCGCGGAAGCGATAGATGCTCTGTTGCGCATCGCCAACCGTGCACAGGCGCTCGAAGTTCTTGCCCGCCATGCGCTTCACCATGTTCACCTGCAGCTGGTCGGTATCCTGGAACTCGTCGACCATAATCAGCTTGAAGCGATCGGCGTACTCCGCAGCGATTTCGGGATGCTCGCTGAACATGCGCGACGCCATCGTGAGCAGGTCGTCATTGTCGAGCATTCCCGCCTCATGTTTGCGCCTGCGATACGCATCGAAGACGCGGCCCGACAGGTCGATAACCTCGCGCATGCGTGGCTCGGCAAGGGCAAGGCGAGCTTCCATCATCAAGGAGAGATACCCTTGCGCCGCTTCGGCTGCGAGCTCCTTGTATTCAGACGTGCCGAACGCGCGACTAGGAACTGGAAAGGCATTGAACAGCTCCAAGACCTGTTCAGGAGATGGTTCCTCACCTTGCTGTTGTGCGGCTTCGAGCCCCTCGAGTGCACGGGCCGTCCCGTCGAGGAACGCGTCGCGGGTCTTTCCCGGCTTTTGGGCCTCGCACACTGCCGTGATGTCGCCCGCTAAAGAGGCCATGCGCGCCAAAAGCTTGCAGGGCGATGCCGCCGACGGCGCCGGCACGATGGATGCCATCCCTTCGGGGCTCGATTGCGCAGCGATGACGATGTCGCGCACCATGCCCTCGACGCTTGCGGCAGACACCGACCCCACCTGACGAGCTGCATACTCCGTGAAAAGCGCGTCGTAGTCGCCCGGCGAGATGATGTCGTTCTCCGAGCCGAGCACCTCCTCAAGCGCTGCATCGAGCATGTCGCTTGCAGCCGCCTCGTCTGCCACCGTGAAATCGGGGGCGATTCCCAGGTCGAGCGCATGGGCGCGCAGCATGCGGGCGCAGGCACCATGAATGGTGGAAATCCAGGCAGAGTCGACGAGAAGCGCCTGGTCGGATCGCCCGCAGGCCTTAAGCGCGCCCTTCACGCGCGACTTGATCTCGCCCGCCGCCTTCGAGGTGAACGTAATCGCGAGCACCTCGTCGATGCCGGAGACGAACCCGCATTCAAGCGAATGGACGATACGACGGGTGAGCGTGAACGTCTTGCCACTACCTGCGCCGGCGGACACCGCCACGGGACCCACGAGCGTATCGACGCATTTCTTCTGTCCAGGTGTGAGAGCCATATGCTATGCCCTTCTTTCTGCGCATGAGAGCACCGGGCACCAGGTGCATGCATGGGCGCTTGATGGATCAGGGCGCACATCGCCCGAAAGCATGCGCTCGACGCCGCGAGCGATCGCTTCTTCGGTCCTGTCGAGCAGGTCGACAAACGACTCGCCGTCCTGCGACGCGAACTGGCATTTGTCGTGGCGCATGGAAGGAAGGTGCGGCGACTCGAGCACGGTAGCGTCGTAGGCTCCGGTAACGGCGCATTTCTTCCCGTAACAGACATAGAGGGCGCCAACGGGGTTAAGTCCGAGCATTCGGCGCGCCACCTGCGCATAGATGAGCGCCTGCACCTTGCCGAGCCTCCCCTCTTCGCGTACGGCAAACTCGTGCTCCGGGGAAACCGACGCCTTGTAGTCGAGCACCACGGCATGGCCCTCATCGTCGACATCGATACGGTCCGCCGTTCCAACGAGCAGATGACCTGCGTATTCGGCCGTCGCTCCTTCTGCAACGTTGTATTCCAGATAGGCGGGACGGAACGTCGGCAGAAGCTCTGCCTCGTAATCGAGGTAGTCGAGCAGCTTGCGCTTGAGGGAATCCATGTCGCGCCGTTCGAGCTCCGTCGTGGGAACAAGACGGTTGTTCGAAGGCTTCAGCTCGTATTGATGCGATTCGTGCCGATCCAGCACATCGCGCATGATGGCACGAGCGGAGTCAAGCGTTCCGCGCGTCACCTTAGGAGCAACCTCTTCTTGGAAATGGGTATAGAAGCTCTTGAGCGCACTATGGGCGAAATCGCCCATCTGCAGCGGGCCGAAGCCCTCATCGAGCCCTTCGAGGCGCAAACGACGCTGAGCGAACCACTTGTACGGGCATTCCAGATAACTTTCAATCTGCGAGGGAGAGAGGCACGGCTCGTCAACCACCTGGCCCGCCACTACGCGCGGCAAAACGACAAGCGAGCGCTTCGGCGCCGACACCTCGCCGGATGCAGGGAGCTCCACCTTCTCGCATGGCACGTCGCCGCCCGCCATGACGGCATTCTCGACAAGGGTCTCCTCCCCACGCTCGACAATTCCCTCCTGCAAACAAGCGGGTAACTTGAAGGGATTCTTGATGTCGTCGGTTGCGGACGGGTCCTTACGATAGCAGTCGACGAATTCCTCGAGAACGGCAGCAGGATACGTCGGGTCGGCGTTCTCATCGTTAAGGCAACGAACGATGAGGACCATCTTGCGGGGCGCCGCCAACAGGGCCGTGAACGATCGGCGCATGCGCGAGAGCGCATCGTCATCGGGAAAGATTCCCAGTTTGGCAAGGAGCGTCGTCGCCGCATCGTCGGAATCGGAGGCGGGAAACGCGGCGCTGGTGAGATCGCATGCGACAGCAAGATCGCAGGATGCGGAGGGGAAAGATATCGCATGTCGATAGTCCGCGAACACGACGTCGGCGGGCAAGGCCGCAGGATCGCTGCCACAGAAGTGCCCTTCTGCTTCCACGCCCAACGAGCGCGAGGCGTCGACGCTCGCATGGGCCAGAAGATCGACGACCCCTTGCATATCGAGATCGGCGAGACGTGCCGCCGAGGCGGCGTCCCGCAGCGACGCCATAGCCGCAAGCTGCTCGCGGCGCCAGGCTTCAGGCCTTTTGACCATCGAGCGCACCGCGTCCTCGAGCTCGCCGAGCAGTATGTCGGCGTCCCGGTCGGTTGCGATGTCTTCCATCGCCTCGAACAGGCGGCTCTTCTCGCGCAGCGACGCCGTTATCGACTCGCGATCGATAAGCCGGTTGCCGCGGATCTGCGCATCGATAGAATAAGCGCCCTCGACAGAGAACCCCGAGAAGGGCGAGAGCAGATAGTCCATAAGGTCGCCCGAGCGCCAAGCATCGGAGACGAGGAATCGGCGAAGCGAGAGCATCGCACGCCCGAAGTCGGTCTGGGCAAAGGGGACGCTAGCTCGAACGGCACACGAAAGCCCCGCTTCCGCAAGCGCAGGCGCAAGCTTCTCGAACAGAGACAGGGGCTCCTTGCAGGCAACGAGCGTGCCTTCGCGATCTTCGCCGCAAAGGACATCGCGCAAAGTCGCTGGCTCGGCATAACTTCCCGAGGGGAAGGCGAACCTCACGAGAACGCCCTCAGGTGCGCGATGAATCCCTCCCCCGCCAGGTGCCAAGCAAACCTCGTAGCTGATAAGCGGACACGCTTCGAGGAATGCCCTCTGCTGCGCCGACAAGGGCGAGGAGCACTCGACGAGCAGGCGCAAGGGCCGCGACGGCATAGCGCCCGGAAGCATCTTGAGCGCTTCCCCCGCAAGCACACGGCCGGAGCCTCGCAGCGCATCGCGCACATCGGCGCACAGGCGCAGCACGTGAGCCTGCGCGGAAGTGACCCCGCAATCCTCGCCGCGCTTCGCACGGGCACACGCCTCGTCGAAGGTGGGTATTCCCGCGCTTTGAAGGCAGGCCGTCACCACGCGGGCGCAGCCTGCCGCAGCTGGGTCCTTCGAGCACAGCGACGCGGAGAGCGCCTCCACTTCGAGAGGACTCGCGATAACCCGGCCGTCGCCGAAAAGCCCCCAAAGGTCGGCAATCCAGGCGGGAAACGTGGCAACCGTCACCCCAAAAAGCGCACGGGGACCGGCCTCGGCAGCAACGCGCTTCCGATAGAAGAGCGCCTCGGCGTATGTCGGGAGCAGGACTACGTCGTATGAAGTATGTTCGTTCGTATTCATGGGCTCAGTATACACGAACATATGTACCAATTAAAGAAGGGCTCAAAGATTCTTGCCGTATTTCCCACGCGTATTTCCCGCCAGACCGGCGGAACGTCCTATCCTCAACAAGCACGCCGAACGACAACGCTGCGCGAAGGGTCGACCCGAGTCTCTATATCGCGGCTTCCGCAGTCGGGACACGTGCGCGAACCTTCGCCTGGCTTGAGCACGCGCCCGCAGGCGCCGCAGACAAACAGGATGGCAGGAACGCTCACGCCGTTTCCCATCCTGAGCGACCGCGCTTTGATAACAACCTCGCTCGGAATCTTCATGGCAAGGCTCCTTACAATCCGAACAGGTGGTCGGCAGTGTCGCTCACGAAAGCATCCTCATCGAGCACCCAGCCAGCATCGGTCTTGACAAGCGAGAACATGATGAAAGCGTACTCGGAGCTCGCGTGCTCCTTCGCCGTCTCCGTTGCCGCAGCGACCTGCTGCTTTGTGGGAGTGCGCGAGCCCGTTGCGAGCGAGCGCGCCGCATCGTCAACCGCCGACACGAAGTTGTATACCGGAACGCTCGTGCAGTCGGCAAACACGTCGGCTGTACCGTCGGTGTAGACGAAGACGTCGTCATCGCCGACCGTGCATGAAACCCCCTCGATGAACCAGCGCGCGAGCTCCTTCGAGTCGACGCCCGCATCGTCAGCGGAGAACCCGAACATCTTGACGTATCTCTCGTTTATCCCTTGAGCAATGCGGTCGACGATCTTCTCGCGCGAATCGAGCGACGCCAAAGCATCGCGCGCGGACGCAAGCGCCGCAACCTCGTCGGCTTCATCGTTGGAGAAGCTGTTCATGGAACTAGAAGAGCCGTCCTGGCGCTCCGAGCCCGAGTCCTCAAACCAGCTCGAGGTATCGTCATCGATCGAATCGAAAACATCCCCCACGCAAGACGCCACACATCCTCCGACCTGGGAGAGCAGGATAAGGGCGATGATGATGCCGAATATGGAGCTAAGGCAGGACTTCTTCTTAGGGGCCTCTTCGGACGAAGCGGGCTTGCCGCCTTCCGGCCTGACCGTCGCTTGGGGCTTTTTCATTCCCTTGCCGAACGCGTCCTTCGGCCGCCCCGACGTCGTGTGCGCGATGGTCTGGCGCAAGCGGTCGGAAACACCTTTCGGATGGGGATGCTCCTCCAAGAAGGGTGCCGCCGCAGGACGCCTTCCCGCTCCTGCGGGAGAAGCAGTGCGCGTCGACGAGCTTCCCGCCTGCGGAGATGCTCCCTTATCTGCACAGGATGCCTTCGAGGGCGAGCTCTTGCGAGCCTCCGAGGAACCCGCAGTCGCCTTAGCGGCGAGCTTCTTTTCGAGCTCGCGGCGACGAGCATCAATGCGCTCTTTCGCGGATACTTCCCGAACGTTAGGCGAAGCGTTGTCCGCGGACTTCCCTGGCCGCCCAGCAGGTGCCGCGGGAGCAGCCGGCTTCGCAGGAGGGGCAGGCACAGCGGGAGCCGCGGGAACACCGTAGCCCTTGTTGTTCTTGTCTGCCATGCACTCCCCTTTCGATTGCATCTATCGCATGAGAACCATTATACGGGACGCGCTTTGCCGCACGAAGCTGCGCACGACATTCTTACGTTGACATGCGAGCGGGCGTGGCTAAAGCGGCCTCCAACAAAGGACGGCCCAGCGCGTCTCCTGCGTGTAGTCCATCATGACGCCGCCGCCAGGGCGCTCCTTCACATGTTTGTCGAAGAACGCGTCGAGCAGAGGACGCTCTTCGGGCTTTGCGTCCGCCGCCTTGGCGAGAAATCCCTTGAGTTCCTCGGCGCTATCCGATTGCGGCACGCGCGGCACCTCGATGTAGCGAATCTCCGGGAAACGCCCGCTTCCCAGCAGATAGTTCAAAAGCACGGAGAAATCCCTCGCGAGCTGGGGCGGCGTGATCTCGCGACCTAAAGCGCGCTCCACGCGGGCATCGATCCACGGCACCTCGCCGCAAGCGGTGGTAACCACGACGCGGCTTTTCGCCTTTGACTCGAGCTTGGCGACGGCATCTTGGATGTCATGGGTTGTGAGAGAGCGCGACGAAATCGCCACGTCGACCTGGGGAATGCCGTCCCAACTCTCCTGCCATGCGCGGCGGAAGATGGAGAAACGCTCCTCGACGCCAGCTTCGGCAACCGCCTGCCGCAGCTCCCCGAGCATCCCGTCCGAGAAATCGACTGCCACCACATCGTGGCCCTTTTTCGCCAACGGGACGCTGAGCACGCCGGGGCCGCAGCCCATATCGAGGATGCTCTCGCCCGGCGCGAGCGCGAGCAGCTCGGTTAGCTGTGCGAGATATCCGCTCCGCCGGTTCTTGTGAGCATAGTGAGGCGCCATCTGGCTCCAGCGAACCCTGAGCTCATCGAGGGTTTTGTCGGCGTTCTTGTCGACACTTCGATAGAAGTCGCACCATTCCTGGGCGGTGGGCATGCTCTGCAAAAGAGGCCTCCTCGTCGATGACCGGCCGCAGCGAAATCGCACACAACGCAAGATCGGCGTGCGGAAGCTGCGGTCGAAAACGATAATCCTGTAGCGAATATGATACCTAATCGCGAAGCATTGCGCGCGGAAAGACCGCGAGAAGGCGCCCTCGCCCACGAGACCTTTTCTTGAAAACCAGGGTTTCGTGGACAGAAGGCATCGATGGGAGTGTGGCGCGCCGCCTCGTTTTCCGAACGTGAAAAACCCACATAACGAAGGAGGGCGCGGCCCCCTTGCGAGAACCGCGCCCTCTCTATGCGCTTCGATGCAAGCCCTTCCGCCTTGTTAGTCCTCGGCGTAGAGCTCCTTCAGCTTCACCAAATGGTTGTAACGCTCAATCGCTGCTTCCTCGTTGCGCTCGAAGAGTTCGGCTGCGCGCTCGGGGAACTCGCGCGTGAGTCGACTGTAGCGCGCCTCGTTCATGAGGAACTCCTGGTAGCCGCCAGCGGGCTCCTTGCAATCGAGGGTGAACTTCTTGCCCGCGGGCGCCGCCGGGTTGTAGCGGAAGAGATTCCAGTACCCGCAGTCGACGGCCTTCTTCATCTCCTCCTGGCAGTTCTTCATGCCGCCCTTGATGGCGTGCATCTCGCAGGGCGAGTAGCCGATGATGAGCGACGGTCCCGGATACGCTTCGGCCTCGGCGATGGCCTTGATCGTCTGCGCCGGCTTCGCTCCCATGGCGACCTGCGCCACGTACACATAACCGTACTGCATGGCGATTTCGGCGAGGCTCTTCTTTGCGATGTTCTTGCCCGCCGCCGCGAACTGCGCAACCTGGCCGATGTTGGATGCCTTGGATGCCTGGCCACCGGTGTTGGAGTACACCTCGGTGTCGAAAACGAACACGTTCACGTCCTCGCCAGATGCAAGCACATGGTCGAGTCCGCCGTAGCCGATGTCGTACGCCCAGCCGTCGCCGCCGAAGATCCAGATGGATTTCTTGGCGAGGTAATCCTTGTTCGCGAGGATCTTGGCCGCAAGCGCTGCCGCCTCCCCTTCGCCTTCCGCAAGCTTCTCGAGCTCGACCGTATAAGCAGCAGAAGCATCCTTCGATGCCGCGGAGTCATCGCGCGCGTCGAGCCATGCCTGGGCTGCAGCAGCCGCGCCCTCAGGCATGCCGGCAGCAAGCAGCTGCTCGGTCTGCTCGATCACCATCTGGCGGACGGCGGTGTGGCCCTGCAGCATGCCGTAGCCGTGCTCGGCATTGTCCTCGAACAGCGAGTTCGCCCAAGCGGGGCCGCGGCCTTCCTTGTTGACCGTATACGGCGAGGTCGCAGCGGGACCGCCCCAGATGGAGGAGCACCCGGTCGCATTGGAGATGAACATGCGATCGCCGAACAGCTGGGTGACGAGGCGCGCGTAGGAGGTTTCGGCGCAGCCCGCGCAGGCGCCGGAGAACTCGAGCAGCGGCTGCTTGAACTGGCTGCCCTTCACGGTGTTGTCCTGCACCTCGGGCTTGTCGGCCACCTTCTCCACGCAGTAGTCGAACACGTCCTGCTCGGCGAGCTCGCCCTCGGCACCGACCATGGAAAGCGAGTCGGTGGGGCACACGCCGATGCACACGCCGCAGCCCATGCAGTCGAGCGGCGAGATGGCGAGGGTGTAGCGATAGGTGTCCTTGAGCTTGCCCTTCATGGGAATAGCCACAAGGTTCTCAGGCGCTGCGGCGATCTCCTCGTCGGTTAGCGCGTAGGGGCGAATCGTGGCGTGCGGGCACACGAATGAACACTGGTTGCACTGGATGCACGTGGAGGATTCCCACTTGGGAACGCTTACCGCAACGCCGCGCTTCTCGAACGCAGACGCACCTTGCTCGAACTGGCCGTCCTCGTGACCGATGAACGCGGAGACGGGCAGAGAGTCGCCGTCCATGCGGCCGACGGGCTCCATGATCTCGCGCACCTGCTTGACGAGCTCGGGCTTGCCCTCAAGCTCGGGGGCAGCTGCGTCGCCTGCGGCGTCCGCCCAGTCGGCGGGAACGTCGATCTTCACGAACGCGGTCGCGCCGGCGTCGATCGCCTTGTGGTTCATGTCGACGACGGCCTGGCCCTTCTTCAGGTACGATTTCGTAGCCGCATCCTTCATGTATCGGATGGCCTCGGCCTGCGGGAGCACGCCGGCAAGCGTGAAGAACGCCGACTGCAGGATGGTGTTCGTACGCTTGCCCATGCCGATCTCGATGGCCAGGTCGATCGCGTTGATCGTGTAGAGCTGCACGTCGTTTTTCGCGATGTAGCGCTTGGCGTCGGCTGACAGGTGGTGCGCAAGCTCCTCGGGCGTCCACTGGCAGTTGATCATGAAGGTGCCGCCCGGCTTCACGTCCTTCACGATGGGGAAGTCCTTCGTGATGTAGCTGGGGTTGTGGCACGCGACGAAGTCAGCCTTATTAATATAGTAGGGGCTGCGGATCGGGCTGTCGCCAAAGCGAAGATGCGAAATCGTCACGCCGCCCGTCTTCTTGGAGTCGTACTGGAAGTAGGCCTGCACGTACTTGTCGGTGTGGTCGCCGATGATCTTGATGGAGTTCTTGTTCGCGCCGACCGTGCCGTCGCCGCCCAAGCCCCAGAACTTGCATTCGATGGTCCCCGGCGCCGCGGTGTTCGGGCAGTTGGGGTCCTCAGGCAACGAAAGGTTGGTCACGTCGTCGACGATGCCGATGGTGAACTGGCGTCGGGGCTCGTCCTTCGCAAGCTCGGAGAACACGGCGAACGCGGACGCGGGCGGGGTGTCCTTGCTGCCCAAGCCGTAGCGGCCGCCGACAACGGTGATGCCCGAGCGGCCCTCGATGGCAAGCGCGTTTAGGACGTCCATGTACAAAGGCTCGCCCACGCTGCCCGGCTCCTTCGTGCGGTCGAGCACGGCGATCTTCTTCACCGTCTTGGGAAGAGCCTCCACAAACTTGCTCGTCACAAACGGGCGGTACAGGCGCACCTTCACAAGGCCCACCTTCTCACCGTGGGCGTTGAGGTAGTCGATGACCTCCTCAGCCACGTCGCAGAACGAGCCCATGGCCACGATCACGCGGTCGGCGTCGGGCGCGCCGTAGTAGTTGAACAGCTCGTAGTTGGTGCCGAGCTTGGCGTTGATCTGGTGCATATAGTCCTCCACGATGGCGGGAAGCTCGTCGTAGAAGGAATTGCACGCCTCACGGTGCTGGAAGAAGATGTCGCCGTTCTCGTGCGAGCCGCGCATGGAGGGGCGCTCGGGGTTGAGCGAGTGATCGCGGAACGCCTGCACCGCGTCCATGTCGCACATATCCGCCAGATCGGCGTAATCCCAGCATGCGACCTTCTGGACCTCATGCGAAGTGCGGAAGCCGTCAAAGAAGTTCAAAAACGGAACGCGCCCCTTGATGGCCGCGAGGTGCGCCACCGGAGCCAAGTCCATGATTTCCTGCACGTTGCCCTCGGCGAGCATGGCGAAGCCGGTCTGGCGGCAGGCCATGACGTCGGAGTGGTCACCGAAGATGTTCAGGGCCTGGGTGGCCACGGTACGAGCGGAGACATGCAGAACGCCGGGGAGCAGCTCGCCCGCCATCTTGTACATGTTGGGAATCATGAGGAGGAGGCCCTGGGATGCGGTGTAGGACGTGGTGAGAGCGCCCGCTGCGAGCGAGCCGTGCATCGTGCCCGAAGCGCCGCCTTCCGATTGCATCTCGCACACCTTCACGCGCGTGCCGAAGATGTTCTTCCTGCCCTGGGCGGACCACTGATCGACCAGGTCAGCCATGGGGCTCGACGGCGTAATGGGGTAAATTCCCGCCACCTCGGTGAACGCGTAGGAAACGTACGCGGCCGCGGAGTTGCCGTCCATCGACTTGAATTCTCGTGCCATGCTCACTCTCCTCAGATAATTACGGAAGGGCAAAGGCGCATGAGGCGTGCCCCCTGCGCCCTCGTGCACAATCTCGTCTGTTCTTGTAGACATTCAGGAATACTAGCAGCGCAATCGCACTCCACCCGCCTGCAGCGCGAAACGGCGCTTGCAAGGGTTGTTACGCTTCGGTAAATGGGCGCGGCAGGGCGCACAGGGGAACACACAAGGCGTCGGGAGGGATGTTCAGGGGACAGAAGGGGGCCTTAAAACCCCTTCGCCGCTGGTCAAACGTGACTGATTCGGTAACAGTACGCGGGATTGTCCCTCTCGGAGCAACGTTACAACTTTCGAACAAGATGCACGAAATCCTTTACTTTCCCTTTATTTATCAAGCGGTTTCGAAGATAATGTGAAGCGTTCGTGCGCAAAAGGAAGGCGCACGAGCGTACGGGGGTCGTCCCCGAACGATAAAAGTTGGAGGGTATTCCATGGAACAAGTGAAACTCACTCGTCGCTCCTTCGTTGCAGGCGCAACTGCCGCAGGCGCGCTCGCCGCGCTTTCGCTGACCGGCTGCGGTGGCGGATCGAGCGAGAAGAAGGACGACGGCGCGAAGTCCGACGGCACCGCTAAGGGCGGCGGCACCATCGTCGCTGCTTGCAGCTACAAGAACGCCAACTACAACCCCATCGGCGCAAGCTCCGCCCTCATGCTCCCTGCAATCCAGCACTGCCTCGAGGGCCTCTACGAGCTCAACTACTTCAGCGGCAAGACCGAAGCTGCCCTCGCAGCCGGCGAGCCGACGAAGGTTTCCGACACCGAGTACGAGGTCGCGCTTCGCCAGGGCGCCAAGTATTCCGACGGCACCGAAGTGACCGCCGACGACGTCGTCGCCGTGGTCGAGGCCAACAAGGCTAACGCAACCTATAAGGACATGCTCTCCTTCATCGACGAAGTAACCGCCAAGGACGCCTCTACGGTCTCCTTCAAGCTCGCCTACCCCTCGGTCGACAGCGACAGCCTGCTCAAAGAGCGCCTGTCCCTGTGCCGCGTGTTCCCGGCAAGCGAAATCACCAAGGAATCCATGCCCACCCCGCCGATCGGGTCGGGCGCTTGGGCCTTCGGCGAGTGCAACGGCGAGGACGGCGGAGAGCTCAACTTCACGCCGAACGCCAACTACAACGGTGCAAAACCGGCAAACGCTGACGCCATGCAGTGGCTCGTCCGCGTCGACAACACCGCTCGCGTGACCGCCCTTCAGGAAGGCACCGCCGTCGCCGGCGAGAACATCCCGTTCGCCAACAGCGACCAGCTCGTGAACGCCGGCGTCACCGTCGACAGCGTCAGCAGCTACGGCATCGGCTTCCTCATGTTCAACTGCCAGAAGGCGCCCTTCAACGACAAGCGCGTCCGTCAGGCCTTCTTCTACGCCATCGACTACGACAAGCTCATCTCCAACCAGCTCGGCGGCCAGGCGGAGACGCTGACGTCCTACCTGCCGAAGGACAACCCGGCATACCATGAGGCTTCCACCATCTATAAGTACGATCCCGAGAAGGCGAAGTCCCTGCTCAAGGAAGCAGGTCAGGAGAATCTCTCCTTCACGCTCCTCGTCATCGACAACTGGATCAAGGACCTCGCAGCTCAGATCCAGCAGGATCTCCAGGCAGTCGGCCTGACCTGCACGCTCGACGTCCAGGCTGCCCCCTACCCGGCGCTCGCTGCCAAGGAAGACAATTCCGTGCTCGACTACGACGTGTTCCTGGCCCCCGGCGACGTGTCCTGCTTCGGCACCAACGCCGACGTGCATCTGGCCTGGTTCTACGGCGAGAACACCGACTGGTGCCAGGGTCGTACCTGCTGGGCGAAGGCCGGCGACGGCAAGTGCAGCGAGTTCAACCAGTACCTCGACGAGGCACGCAAGGCCACCGATGCGGGCGCTCGCCAGGAAGCCTACAACAAGTGCTTCGACATCATCGCCGAGGAAGTGCCGCTGTACCCGCTGTTCCACAAGAAGGTTCTCACCGGCTACTGGGCAGACAAGATCGAAGGCTTCGAGCCCAGCCCGACCACCGGTCTGTACTTCCAGGACGCAAAGCTTAAGTAAGCTTGCCTAAAAAGCCTGCTTCATCCTGCACGAAAGCCCGCCTCCCGAGGCGGGCTTTTTGTTGCGAAACAACCGCGAAACGCGGAAAGCGGGCATGCGCAACTATACTGGTTGCATTGCAGTCGAAAGAGGGAGGAAAGGTTTCGCATGAAGCGACTTTTTTCAGTGTACGGGGACTCCATCAGCACCTTCGAAGGGGTAACCCCCGATGGCTGGAGCATTTTCTATACGGGCGATCGGCGTGAGGCGACGGGGGTACAAACGCCTGCCGACACTTGGTGGATGCAGGTCATCAACCATTTCGGCGGCGAGCTTCTCGCGAATGCCGCCTGGTCGGGCTGCGTCTGCGAGGGCAACGTGTTTCCCCAGGGCGCGAGCGAGCGCCGTATCGCCGCGCTCGAGCGGGACGGGAAAGCGCCTGACGATATCCTCATCTACATCGGCATCAACGACTACGGATGGGGGTCTGCCTACGCGCAGATCTGTGGCGGGTCGCCGAACGCGCCGGCCGAGCTTGTGGCGAGCTGCCCCGACAAGGGAAAGGTCGCGGGCCTCGCGCCCGACGGCGCAGTCGAGAAGTTCGCGGCCTCGTATCGCAGCATGCTTCGCACCATGCACGAGAAGTGGCCGGAAGCCCACATCTGGGCAGCAACGCTTCTCCCTGGGCGCGTGAAGGGAGCGGAGAAGTCGACCTCGCCTCGATGGTTTCGCGGCATCTGCGTCGATGAGTACAGCAAGGCCATCCTCGACGCTGCAGCTGACGAGCCCAGCTGCACGCCCGTCGATGCAGCGGCCCTCGGCTTCGACTACGAGGCGATCGACGGCACGCATCCCACGAAACGCGGCATGAAGCAACTTGCGGCGATGTACATCCGAGGCATGGAGACCGCGGACAAGGCCCTTCCCCACACCCCCTACGAAGGAAGCGAGCTTCTCACCGACGACATGAGGACCGTCGAGTTCTGCGCAAAGCCCTGCGTCGGGTGCGAATTCGCGAAGGGCACGGGCAACAACTGGTGGCACGTTTGCAAAAAACAGCTGCAGTAACGCTATCAGTTTTATGCGCTTGCAATAAAAAACAGTCTTTGATAGGGAGCCGACCGTTATAATGCTAGGTTGGCAATTCTTGGGCGCGGCACCGCTCGGAGAGGTGCCGAACATTTTTAAGGGTGCTCTCACGAGCAGAAATCGAAAGGAGGGGACAAGTGAATAACCTGTTGCGATTGATTGGCAACCGCCTGATTTGGCTGCCCATCATGATCTTCGGTGTCACCGTTCTCGTCTTCTTCCTGATGTCGTTATCACCCATCGATCAGGCGTACTCAGCCCTGGGCGAAAACGCGTCAGCGGAACAACTCGCACTTTACCGCGAGCAACACGGCCTCGACGACCCCGTCGTCGTGCAGTACTGCAACTACATGGTGGGCTTCTTCCATGGCGACCTGGGAACCTTCGGCCCCGCGAACCAATCCGTCGCAGGCCGCATCGCGACCGCGCTGCCCATTACGCTGCAGCTGGGCTTCTTCGGCTTCATCATCGCGATCATTGCAAGCACGATCCTGGGCGTCATCTCGGCGCTCTATCGCGATCGCTGGCCTGACCAGGTCATCCGCATCTTCTCGATCGCCTGCATCGCCACCCCGTCGTTCTGGCTCGCCGTGCTGTTCATCCTTCTGTTCTCCTCAATGCTGCACGTGCTCCCCGCATCAGGTGCCCTCCCTGCGTTCACAGAGAACCCGGGCGGCTGGCTTGCCCGCATGGCAATGCCCGGCATCGCGCTTGCCGTTCCCTTGACCGGCCAGATGACGCGCATCATCCGCACGTCGATGGTCGAGGAGCTCGACAAGGACTACGTGCGCACCGCCCGCGGCTTCGGCATCCCCTACGGCACCGTCGTCGCGCGCAACGTGCTTCGCAACGCGCTCATCACGCCGGTCACCGTGCTCGGCCTGAAGTTCGGTTACATGATCGGCGGCGCTGTGGTCTTGGAGGTCATTTTCTCGCTTCCCGGCATGGGCATGGCCATCCTTTCGGGCGTCACGTCGAACTACGTTATGCTCGTCCAGGGTGTCGTCCTCGTCGTTGCCATCACCTTCATCATCGTCAACGTGATCGTCGACATGCTCTATATCCTTATCGATCCGCGAATCAGGACGGTGTAGCACCATGGCTCAACTTCGTGGCAACCTCACTAAGAAGATGGAGGCCGGCGCCGGCAAAGTGCGCTTCCGCCGTTGGAAGAACATGACGATTGGCGCGCGCATCTCGCTTGTCGTGCTCATCGCGATCATCGCCATCGCCATCCTCGCCGACTTCATCGCTCCCTATGATCCCTACGCGATCTACACCTCGTTCACCGCGCCTAACGGCGAACACCTCTTTGGCACCGACGACAAGGGGCGCGACGTTTTGTCCCGCCTGATGTGTGGCGCCAAGTACTCGCTCACCATCGGCCTGGGCGCCACGGCGTTCGCGCTCGTGGTCGGCTCCATCATCGGCGCCATCGCCGCCGTTGTGCGCCAGCGCATCTCCAATATCATCATGCGCATCTTGGACATCATCATGTCCTTCCCTGGCATCGCTCTCGCTGCGACCTTCATCGTCGTGTTTGGCAACAGCGTGCCCTCGCTCATCTTCGCCATCGGCTTTCTCTACATCCCGCAGATCGCCCGCATCGTGCGCGCGAACGTGATGAGCGAATACAACCAGGATTACGTGCGCGCCGTCGTCGTCTCCGGCGCCCGCGCCCCCTGGATTCTCTGGAAGCACGTCGTGCGCAACTGCATCGCCCCGGTGCTCGTGTTCACCATCGTGCTCGTCGCCGACGCCATCGTGTTCGAGGCGTCGCTCTCCTTCATCTCCGCTGGCATCCCCGAGCCGACGCCGACGTGGGGCAACATCCTCGCCGACGCGCGCAACGGCGTGCTTGCCGGCCGCTGGTGGCAGGCACTGTTCCCGGGTCTCATGATCATGATCACGGTGCTCTGCCTGAACATCGTCTCCGAGGGCATCACCGACGCGATCGCAGCGCCGAAGGCCGCCGTTAAGGTCGACGAGAATGATCTTAAGGGCAACCGCGAGGCTGACCGCATGGTCGCCGACCCGACGCTCGCCTACGCCGCCCAGGCCGAGATGCTCACCAAGCGCCTCGACGCGCTGCGCGAGGTCGAGCTTGTACGCACCGACCGCTTCGAGGCCCGCACCGACGTGCCGCCGATTCTTGAAGTGAAGGACCTCTGCATCAAGTTCCCGCGTCATGGCGACGTGAACGTCGTCGACCACGTGAGCTTCGTCGTCCGCCCGCGCCAAACCATGGGCCTTGTGGGCGAATCCGGCTGCGGCAAGTCCATCACGAGCCTCACCATCATGGGCCTGCTCGACAAGAAGGCGCAGATTTCCGGCGAGATTCTCTACGATGGCAAGAACCTGCTCACCCTCTCTGACAAGGAGATGAACGAGCTGCGCGGCCGCGAGATCGCGATGATCTACCAGGACGCACTTTCGAGCTTGAACCCGTCGATGCTGATCAAGGCGCAGATGAAACAGCTCACCAAGCGCGGCGGCACCCGCAGCGCCGAGGAACTGCTGGAACTTGTTGGCCTCGACCCCAAGCGCACGCTCGACTCCTACCCGCATGAGCTCTCCGGCGGCCAGCGCCAGCGTGTGCTCATCGCCATGGCGCTCACGCGCGACCCGAAGCTCGTCATCGCCGACGAGCCGACGACCGCCCTCGACGTCACCGTGCAGAAGCAGGTTATCGACCTTCTGAACAAGCTCCAGCACGAGCTCGGCTTCGCGATGGTGTTCGTGAGCCACGACCTCGCGCTCGTCGCCGAGGTCGCAAACTCGATCACCGTCATGTACGCAGGCCAGGTTGTGGAGCAGGGCCCCGTGAAGGATATCCTCACCAGCCCGGTTCACGAGTACACGCGCGGCCTTCTCGGCTCGGTGCTCTCCATCGAAGCCGGCGGCGACCGTCTGCACCAGGTTCCTGGCAGCGTTCCGTCCCCGAAGGATTTCCCCGAGGGCGACCGCTTCCGCCCGCGTTCGAGCCACCCGGACAAGATTTCGAACGTCCGCCCGATGCTCAAGCGCGTCAAGGGCACCGACCACTACTACGCCGAGCTTCCCGACAGCGAGCTGAAGCGCGTGGGAATCGAGCCTTACCTTACGGGAGGTGCAGAGTAAATGACCGAGAAGAACAACCAAGCGGCGGAAATCGCCGAGAATGACCTCGTCGCCGCTGCGAGCGACACGGAGTTTGTGAACGACGCCGAGACTGCAGAGGGCCGCGGGCTTATCACCGAGCAGGAAGATGCGAAGGACGCAAGCGCTTCTGCGAGCACTGTCGCTTCCGATGAGGACGGGGAAACCCCCATCATCTTCCTCGACGACGTGCATGTGGTCTTCAAGACGCGCACGGGATCGATCCTGCACCCGAACAAGGTGCACGCGGTGAACGGTCTCACTCTGAAGCTCATGCCGGGCGAGACGATTGGCATCGTCGGCGAGTCGGGTTGCGGCAAATCGACCACGGCAAACGTTATGTGCGGCCTGCAGACGCCTACGTCGGGACACGTTTATTTCAAGGGAACCGACGTCACGAAGCGCACCGCTGCGCAGCGTCGCATCATCGGCCGCGTGATCTCGGTCGTCTTCCAGGACCCGGCGACCGCGCTGAACGCTCGCATGAGCGTGCGCGACCAGCTGACCGACCCGATGATCGTGCACAACGTGGGCGATGCGAAATCTCGCGAGGCCCGCGTGCATGAGCTCATCGAGATGGTGGGCCTGCCAGAGTCCGTTCTCGATGCGCTGCCCGGCCAAATGTCCGGCGGCCAGCGCCAGCGCGTGGCCATCGCTCGTGCACTGTCGCTCAATCCTGACGCCATCATCGCTGATGAGCCAACGTCTGCTCTCGATGTTTCGGTTCGCGCGCAGATTTTGAACTTGCTCATGGACCTGAAGAAGCAGCTCGGCCTTGCCATGGTCTTCATCAGCCACGACATTCAGACAGTGCGCTATATCTCCGACCGCATCATCGTCATGAACCACGGTCAGGCAGTCGAGCGGGGAACCGCCGAAGAAGTGTTCAATCACCCCAAGGACGACTACACGCGCCTGCTTCTGGGCGCGGCTCCCTCGCTTCTCCACCCCAATCTTGGGAAAGAGTAAGCACCGGCAAGCAAGAACGAAGGGCGACTCGCAAGGGTCGCCCTTTTTGTTTGCTGCCCCGGGGTCAACCCTCAATTGCGACAGACGCGCGTGGGGCATGCTCCGCGCGCAGTTCCGCACGAGCCAAACAGCCCAGTGGGCTGTTTGCGCGAGCAGGACTGTTTGAGCACGGAGTATGCCCCACGCGCGTCATCCACTTCAGGGTCCCTCTCCCCTTTTCGTGTGATGAAAAGCGCCCTTTCCTTGACGCGTTTTCCCTGCGTGCTATGCTTTTTGAGTTTGAGACAAGACCGTCAAATGAAAGGCACGGCATGGACACCAAAGAGTTCCACGGCGTAATTCCCCCCGTGGTAATCCCCCTGAACGAAAAGAAACAGCTCGACCTCGAGTCGTTCGAGCGCTCCATCAACCGTATGATCGATGCAGGCGTGAACGGCCTGTTCT
>NZ_CAKUAL010000024.1 GCF_934636505.1 uncultured Ellagibacter sp. | reverse complement strand
GACCGGCGAGGCCTTCGTCGTGCCGACGGACGTCACCTACACCGCGCTCGGCTTTGACCGCCGCTTGCTCGGAGTCCCCTACTCGGGCGCCTGGCTTGTGGCGTCGCGCGCGCTTTCTTACGACTATTTATGGAACGAGGTCCGCGTGAAGGGCGGCGCCTACGGAGCAGGGTTCTCGCCCACCCGCACGGGCAACATGCGCTTCTACTCGTATCGCGACCCGCACATCGACGAGACCCTCGAGCGCTTCCGCGCAGCGGGCGCATGGCTTTCCGACTTCAACCCGAGCGAGACGGAAATGGACGGCTACATTGTCTCGACCGTCGCGGGGCTCGACGCGCCATTGAAGCCCCGCGAGCTCGCGCGTCGTCAGGACGGCTACGTATTCGCGCACATCGACCCGGCAGAGCGCCTGGTCACACGTTCGCAGGTAGCAAATGCGACCATCGAGGAGGTGCGGGCGCTCGGAGACGCCGTGAGCCAGGCGGCAAGCAAGAACATCGCCTGCGTGTTCGGCAACCGCGAGATCATCGAGAGCGCAAAGGCCGACTTCACTGTGGTGGACTTGCTCGGAGAGTAAGACGTTGCTTGTCGGGTGCGGGCCGAAACCGCCCGTGCTCGACCCGTGCCCGCATGATTCGAGCCCGCATTGCGAGTTAAAAAACTACATCGAATTGAAGAGATTCTGGCACAAAATGAGAAACGCCTCCGAAAGGAGGCGTTTCAACTAATGAAGCATTTCCACTTGCGAGTTTTGGATCGGGCGATGGCAAGCCGCCGCCCGAGGTGTCGCAGCTTACGAAGCCTTCACGGCGTTCGAGCCAGCCGTAGAGGCACCGCCCGCCGTCGTGTCGGTCGAAGTGGCACTCTGCGCGCCCGCATCAGCAGACACCGCGTCGGTCGAGGTCGCGCCGTTCGTCGTCGAGTCCGATTTCGCCTTCGCGCCCGACGTCGCCCCGGCGGTGAGCTTCACCGACGAGAGGTCCATGCTGCCGCCCAGCCACTTCGACTGAATAACGCTCATGACACCGTTGGAGTTCAGAGAGCTCACGGCGTTGGCGATGGCGGTCTTCAAGTCCGAGTTGCTATCGAGTACGCCGACGCAATAACCGCTCGGCTGCTGCATGAGCGCGATGATGCTCGCGTTGATGTTCGACCCGTTCGCATAGTACTTGCCGATGACCGCGTCGGCGGCAACGTATTGCACCTGCCCCGAGCTCAAAGCCGCGAACGCCTCTTTCGGGCTGGAGGTGGAGGTGAGCGACGTGTCGCCGAACTCGTTCATGACGGCCCAAGCGCTCGTGGAGGAAACCTGCGCAGCGAACTTGGCGCCGGTCGTCGCAGTCGGGACGGCGGCGTTCTCCGACATGGCGAACAGCGCGATGCCCGTGGGCAGGTAGGAATCGGATTTCCAGAACGAGCCATCGGTCGAGGACTTATCGATACCAAGCACGATGTCGACCGACCCGTCCTTGAGCGCGCCTTCGGGATCGCTGCCCGTATCGACGATGGAGAGCTTCAGGCCGAGGCTGTCCGCGATGGCGGCCGCCACGTCGACGTCGATGCCGACGATCTTGTTGCCCGACATGCCGGCGAGCGGGGCGCGGCCCGTGTTCACGCCGACGCGCAAAACGCCAGCTTCCTTAATGGTCGGCGATTGAACCTGAGGGGTCTTCGTCTCGGGCTCGTAAGTGGAATCGGTCGAGCAGCCCGTCATTGCGAACGCAAGAGCCATGGCGCAACCGATCGCCACGCAAAGGATAGCTTTCCGAAAACGCTTCGTCACCGTAACCTCCGTCTGTTCCTTTTCATGCGCTTCTTTCGGCTGACCTAGTCTTTGCCCCCACACTCGCGCACTGGGTCGTGAGCTTGCACCCGTGGTACCTCTCGCCCGCGGCGGCCTTGTGCCGCACGAAAATGGGATCGGGCGGTGCGACTTACCTCTAGGACGCGCCATGCTCGCTGCGCGCAAAACGCGCAACTTACGTGGATCCTTTTGACCGCGTCTGCCTTGGACTGAGAAACGCTCGGGGCGTTTCCGCAACTACAGACCCGAAAGAAGCACGTTTCAGTGTAGCAGAACGGCAACGGCGAATAGAAGCACACACATCATTCCACATGGAAGCGGGAAAAGAAGGCGCAGAAGAAATCTTCGGAACCAAGAGGATTTTGCTGCAAGGAACGAATACAGGATAAAAGACCTTCCGACCCTGCTAAAAACCAGAAGAGACCTGCCAGAAATCGGGAGGTTTTCATCACGCGGAGAGGGCTTGCGCTCGCTTTGCTGGTCGCTCTCGTTTTGCGCCGAAGCGAATCACCAGGTCAGCAGGATGCGTCATGGGACGCGCGCGCTTTCCCTCCTTGTTCGGCTCTTCAATTTGATGAAAACTGCCGATTATCTGGCAGGTTGGGAGCTTATTTCTGCACGCGCTGGAGTCAGCAAGCCTGCCTGAACGCAACCCCGTCCGGACTCGAGGTTTCCCTGCGATCGCTTAACCTGCCTCCGTTTCTCGCCAGAGGTTTTGCACGCCGGACTTTCCGCCTGTTTGCACCTGCCAGGTTCTTGCAAGGTTTTTGCGAGTTGCAGGATCGAACGGAAGGCGGAATATGCGCTCGCCCGGCGAAATGCTGCTGGGAAATCCCGCAGAAGCATGGCAATACTGCCATGAGATTCCTTAAAAGGCTTGGAAAGCGCGCCTGAAGAATGTTCCCGTCGCGCCGCGTTTCGGCAAGGCTCGTGCACGTCATCTGCCAGGATCGCTCGCTACACTTCGCATCATGACAACCTTTGCGACAACCACTCTCGCCGAAACCGCACGCCTCTACGCCGAGGCAGCGGCGCAGGCTGTCGCGGAAACGCTTTGGCCCACCCGCTGCGCCATCTGCGACGAGCCCGGCGAGCTTCTGTGCGAACGCTGCAGAAGCGAGCTTCCCTTCAT
Organism: uncultured Ellagibacter sp.; assembly: GCF_934636505.1. Taxonomy (GTDB): domain Bacteria; phylum Actinomycetota; class Coriobacteriia; order Coriobacteriales; family Eggerthellaceae; genus Ellagibacter. The sequence continues at coordinate 23,140 of NZ_CAKUAL010000024.1, read as the reverse complement.
CGACCTTTGGCGCGCGTGCCCCGTCTGCGGCGCTCCCTGGGGGCACGTGCAATGCACCGAGTGCAATCCCGTGATGCTTGCCGCAACGGGACGCGGAGCCGTGGCATTCTCGAGCCTCGCGAGCCCCTTCGAACTCACTGAAAGCTCGCGCCGCATCGCCGTCGTCTACAAGGACGGGGGCGAGCAGCGGCTTGCGGCAGAGATGGCGCGCTACATGGCCCGCTATCTTTCCCCCGAGATCGCAAGCGAGGTGGCAGGGGTCACGTTCGTCCCCGCCTCGCGCAAGGCCCGGGCGCGCCGAGGGTTCGACCACGCGGAGTTGCTCGCGCAAGAAGTGGCGGCAACAATCGGGCGGCCCGTCATCCCCCTGCTTTCCCCGCCGCGTGCCCACGACCAGCGCGCACTCTCGCGTCGCGCGCGCATGGGGAACATGGCGCATGCCGTATCCGCCCTGCCGGGCGCGAGCGCGCCGGAAAGCATCCTGCTCATCGACGACGTGTGCACGACAGGCGCCACGCTGTTCGCCGCGTGCGACGCGATACGGGAAGCAGGCGGGCGCAACGTGCACTGCCTCACCTTTGCCCGAGCTTGATGAGCGACAAGGGCACGCGCGTTCCCGCGACTCGGCCCCTTCGCGCTCCGCGCCTTCCCGCACCTATAAAAACGGAGGGTCCCCTGAGGGACCCTCCGCTGGATAATGCCTGATCTGCGAGAAGCCGCTGCGCGCTTACTTCTGCGCGGCGATGCCCTGCTGGGCTTCCGAGAACTCCTCGACGTCGACTGAGATGCTGTGCTTGATCGGCTTCCACTGGCATTTCTTCACAAGCGCAACGAGCGCGATAGGCACATACGTCAGCATGAAGAACGGGAAGGTGAACATGTAGAGCACCTTCTTGCGCGTGGGCGCGTGGATGGAATCCCACTCGACGAACGTGGTGAGCACGCCGAAGAGGAACATGAACATAACGTAGTTGAACAGGCAGAAGAAAATCGACGAGATGGAGCTTGCAATCATGACGCCCGTCGACATGGCGCCCGTCGCTGCAAGCACGATGATGATTGTGTTGAAGATAACCGACACGATGGTGAGCAGCATGCCTGGTGCGATGGTCATGAGCATGTCGTAGCAGGCGAAGCGGGAACCCTTGGGGTTGGTGAAGATGCCCTTCGCAAGACGCGCACCGTAGTGCCAAAACACCTGGTAAAAGCCCTTCGCCCAGCGGAAGCGTTGGTTCCAGGAATCGCGGAAGGTGACGGGCTGCTCGTCGTAGAGCACCGCCGTCGGAGTGTAGGCGATGCGAATGCCCTCGAGGATGCTGTTCGCGGAGAACTCGATGTCCTCGGTGAGCAGGTGCCATCTCCAGCCGTCATTCTTCTCGATAATGTCAGCGGCAATGAAGAAGCCCGTGCCCGACACCGCGCAGCTCGTGTTGAGCGTAAGGCGAGCCTGATTCAGGAACTTGGCCTCGCGCAGGAACCACACGGCATAGCCGGCAGAGATCCAGTTGGAGTCGTAGTTCTTAGAGTTGCGGTAGCTCGTGGACGCCTTCGCGCCGTTATCGAAGGTCTTGTTCATCTCGCGAAAGTAGTTTACGTCGAGCACGTTGTCCGCGTCGAAGACGAAATAGGCCTCGTAGCCGCGGTCGGCGTACTGGCTGCGGATGATCTTGAAGCCGTAATCGAGCGCGTAGCCCTTGCCAACCTGCTCGGTATTGAAGCGCTTGAAAACGGTTGCGCCCGCCTCGCGCGCCACATCGGCGGTGTTGTCGGTGCAGTTGTCGGCGATGACGAACACATCGATCAGCTCGGTCGGGTAGTTCTGCACCTTGATGGAGTGGATCAAGTCGCCGATGACCGCGCTCTCGTTGCGAGCGGAGACGACGACGGCGTATCGATGGTTCTTTTTCGCAACGAGCTGCTTCGGCTTGCGAGAAAGCACAACGAGCACGTAGTACAGCTGATAGGTATAGCAAATAGTAAACGTGATGAAGACGCAGAAGTTGAAGATATCCACGAACGATATCTGCGAGAAGAATTGGTCGAGCACCAGCCCTGCCCCTTACAACTTATGGCCGCCCGCGCACGGGCGAACTTTGACTTCGCCGCTTCCGTCCGCGGCACTTCTGTTCAAACTTTCTGGATTATAGCGGCCTTGAGCGCTTTTGTGCGCCTCACGAGGGAAAGCTGTAGCTGAAACGCCCATTTCAGGCAATAAAAGGGCAGCTTGCACACCTCAGGTGCACAGCATCTTCATATTAGTAAGGGTTTACTTGCGGGCGGGCGGTGCGATATGACGCGCGGCATCCCACCGGCGCGCAAGGGGAAACGTAACCGCACGATTACGTTTTGCGAGACCGTGACAAGTAGCATTTTCGCACATCAAACTGAGAAAATCACGACTGAAAAATGACTATTTTATTAGGTATCATACTTTTTGAGGAGAGGAGTTTCCTACACATACAAGGGCAAAAGCCGCGCCCACACCAATAGCTGAAACGCCTCTCGAAGCGAGCGCCGGACCGATCATCTGGCGCTCGCTTTCATTTTGGCTCCGAGCAGGCCGAACTCGCAGGTTCGCCATCGATCTCGAACAAGCGAGATTCCCTCATGGCCATTGAAACCGAACGGGAATTACTGATAGAAACGCAGCACGCCGCGGGGCACGCCGCGCGACCACATGCTGTGCACATCCACCGGGCCATACGCGTCGATGATCATGTCGTTGCCCAGATAGATTGCCACATGGCCCTCCCAGGAAATCACATCGCCGCGCTGCCGCATCGACAGAGGCAGGTGGAGCACGTCGCCGTAGTTCCACATGTTGTTCGCGTCGTGGCTATGCCAACCGTCAGCGCCGGTCGCGTAGTGATCGTAGGGGTTGAACTCGCCCAAATCCATGCCCGTCGCGTACAGGCATTGGTACACAAGCCCGATGCAGTCGACGCCCACGCCCGGCTCCATGGAATAATTCCATCGATATGCCGTGCCGATATAGTCGTACGCGCGGTTGATGAAGGCATCGATGCAATCCTCGCGCGTCGCATCAGGAGCGATTTGCGAAGGGGTTACATAGGTGAAGTACCCGCTCGCGTAATCGGGCAGCGTCACCGACCTTGAGCTGACCTGGTAGTATCCCGCAGGATTCTGATACCCTACCTTACCGGGCAGCGTCGCCATCTGGAAGGTGAGGCGCGCAGCAGCGTCTCGGCTCACAAGCTCGACGTTCGATCCGCCCGACGTGCCCGTCGTCCCGAGCGCTACCGAACCACTCGCGAACGGAACGAGGGAGAAAGTGCCGTCGCCGTTGTAGATCGCCCGCCACTTCTGAGCCTGCGAGCCGTTGACCTCATGCTGCTGCACGTTCGTCCCCACGGCCATGATACCGTCGAAGATGTCGATCGCCATCTTCGAGCCGCAGTTCGTGAACGTGTAGGAGCCATCCTGGTTGTGCTCGATGTTCCAAATCTGCGCGCCCGTTCCATTCGATATCCATGTCTGAATGTTCGCGTTGGACTTCTGGGACTCATCCCTCAAGTCGATTACCTGGTCGGTTCCAGCAAGACAAATCGTGTACAGCCCCTCGGGCAGAGGCTGCGTCTCGCGTAGCGAGAATCGCTGGGCATCCGTCCCGTTCGCCGCATAGGTTTGCACATTGTTGCCTGCGTCGGTGCGCCCATCCGCAAGATCGAGCACGCGCCCCGTGCCAAGGTTCGTGAAGACGACGAAGCCACCGGAGAAGTCGGCACGCCACAACTGCTCGCTCGACCCGTCCGCGCTACGCTGCACCGCGTTGCCATTCGAATCGGCGGCAAGCAGCTTGCCAGAGCACGCCGCCTGCAGGGTATAGGTATTGACCTTCCCCGATGCGCGCTTCACGTACCATTTCTGGGCGAGCAAACCGTTGTCGTACCAAATCTGCACGTTCGCGCCGTCATCGACGGATGCATCCACGACATCGAGGTGCTTCGAGAAATCGCCCTTCGGGGAGATCGTGAAGAGACCCTCGGAAAGCAGGTCCTGTTGCTCGACGAGGGCAAACGCCGAAACGTCCTCCTCGGGGGATTCGACTGCCTGCAAGGGGGAGCCCATGCTCGGATCTTGCGAGGCGAGCCAGTAGCCGGTCGCAAGGTTACAGAAGCGCAGCGCACCCGACTCCGTTCGCACAGCCGACCATTGCTGACGCTTGCTTTGAGAGACAGCTGCACCGAGGGAGACATCCGAAGGGGAACTCGCGATGCCGGGCGCCGTCTCGAGCGCAAGGCCAGTCTCCGCGTAGATGATGTGGTAATAGCCGTTTTCATACGAGAACGTGAAAGTCTGGGAAAGCGAAAGGTTCGCGCTCGCAAGCTGAACATCACCTTCAGAGCGCGCCTCGATCGAGAGGGAGCTCACCGATGCGGAGCGAATGAACCAATACCCGGACAAACCCAGGTCCTCGCAGGGAGAGACGAGCGGAGCGGAGCCGTCGTCGAACACCCCGACATCATATCCACGCATGAAAACAGTGGCCGCACGCTCGCGCGGAAGCTCCACCGTCGGGCAGAGCTCGAAGATGCCGCCGCCCCGGTCATAACCCGAGACCAAGCCCTTATCGGCGCACCATGCAAGACCGCGTGCCGCCCATTGGGGAACGCTTTCGCCATCAGAGAAGCGCGAAAGCGAGGCGGTTCCATAACGAGGGTTCACGTGGTTGAAGTTCGCAATGATGGTGCAGAATTGGTCGAGGGTTACGGAGACATCGGGCTTGAAGGCGAACGAGCCATCATCTTGAGGAAAACCGTTGATCACCTTGTTCTCGACAGCCCAGTTAGCTGCAGCGGTGTACCATGTCCGGGATTCAACGTCGTCCATCCCCGTCTCGTTGTCGGCATCGCCAAGGTAGGCTGACGCAGCCTCGGGGTCGGCATAGCGCCACATCATAACAGCCATCTGCGCGCGGCTGAGGCTTTGGCCCACGCCGAACAGGGTCGTGCCCGCAATGCCCGTCATGATCTTTTTCTGCTGACAGAAGAGCACACCAGGCTCGTACCATGAGCCAGGCTCTACATCGGTAAATGTTTCGGGCGCCGAGGGTTCGGGGGCGCTTGGGGCGTCGCCGGTATCGGGAGCGCTGGAGCTGCCGCCCGGGGTAGAGTCAGAGCTCGAGCCCGAAAGGTTACCCGCATCCGGAGAGCTGGGGCTGCCCGCATTGTTGCCGCCATCGAAGGTATCGCTTCTACTTGGAGCGCTCAGTTCGCTTGGGGCGTCGCTTTCGCTTCCAGAAGCAGAAGCATTGTCCACCCCCGGGCCGGATACACTGCCCGCGCCCGAGGTGTCGCCCCCCTCGCCGGGCACGTTGGCAGAGCCTTCGCCCGTCTGAGCCGCTTGCTCAACAAGACGAGCATCTAACGACGCATCAGCAACGGAAGACCCCCCCCCCGACCTCTCCGAAAGCCGCCACGGGGACAAGGCCCGCAACAAGCGCCGCTGAGGCAAAAATCGCCAACGCCCTGCGGGCGCAGTTACTTACAAGGTTATGTCGCATGATTCCCCATTTCACACAATGCCTCCGGATGTGCACACCAAAAGACAGGTTGCCGAAAGCTTTTCGGTAACGGGATGATATCACTCGTGCAAGCCGTTGGTCAGCGGGGTCATCCTTTTGAACGGGAACGGCAGCAACTGAAATCGCGCGGCGTGTGCACGAGATCAGTACTCCACGCCCTCGCGAGACGGGACACCTTGCTCGAATGGATGCTTTCGGCACTTCATCTCCGTCAGGTAGTCCGCGCGCGAGACGATGTCCTCGCTCGGGTTGCGGCCGGTAAGCACCACTTCGAGCTCGCCTGTCCCCAAATCGAGCACGCGGGCCACGACCGCCTCGTCCACAAGCCCCATCGCGAGCGCATCGAGCACCTCGTCGAGCACGAGCAGCCGCGCACCCGAGTCCTCCACTTCGTCGAGGGCCGCCGCAAGGTTCTTATCGTGGGCCTTCCGCACCGCCGCAAGCTCCTCGTTGGTCATCTCCCAGGTGAACTTCCCCGTCGGCGCACAGGCGAACACGGGGACGCCAAGTCGACTGGAAAGCATGCGCACCTCGCCGCTTCCACCGTCTTTCAGAAACTGCACGATAACGACGCGGCCGCCGGCGGCGAGCATGCGCAGCGCAAGGCCCATCGCCGCCGTCGTCTTCCCCTTGCCGTCGCCGTAATACACGTGGATCATGGTACTTCTCCTTATGATCGTTCCACCAACCAACTCCCCGTTTCGCCGTCCCGCCGAAGAGGGAAAGTGCGGCGCCTACAAGATTTCCATTTCGAAGGCGCGCATGAGCACGACGGCCACGCGCTCGCGGGCGACGTCCTCACCGGGCACAAGGTACTTGCCGGTGGGCCAATCGTAACCCTCGACGAGGCCGTTTGCCGCCGCCCACGCGAAGGCGTTGCGCGACCAGTCGCTCGCCAAGTCGCCGTCGGCGAAGGCGGACAGGTCGCTGCCCGCAGACTCAAGCTCGCCGGGAGCTGCGCACAGGCGCGCAAGGACAGTCACAAGTTGCTCGAAGGAGACTTTGCCTTCCGCGGCGAAGTCCTTCGTGCCATCAGGATGCTCGATACCGGTGATCACGCCATTTGCGAAGGCCCAGTTCGCAGCCGCCGTATAGTACATGCCATCGGCAGAGCCCGCAATATCGATCTCGTTCTTGGCAGTCTTAGGATCGTAGGACGCGTACGCATCGGGGCAAGCGTTGCGCCAGAGGATCGTGGCGAGCTGGCCGCGCGTGAGGGTGTCGCCCACGCCGAACTGCCCTGCCTTGTCGCCGTCGGTGTAGCCCGTGATGAGGCCACGCGCAGCCACGTAGGTCACAGCATCGCCGTACCAATCCGAATAATTCACATCGGAGAAGACGGGGACAGAACCGGACGTCCCGACTTTCACGGTTATCTCGTAGCGCTGCGCAGCAACGGCGGCGGCATCGTTCATGGTCGGCCAGCTCGGGTCGCCGCAAACGACCTCGATCACCGAGCCATCCGAGACGGGAATTTCCGCGCCGCGCTTGTACCACGTGCCGCCAACACGTGCCTTCACCTGGAAGTTCTTGTTCGTTGCCGTTGGGGTGAGCGCCACGCTCGTCGAGCCCTCGGGCAGCGTGAGCGTATACGAATGGACGTCGGCGCTAAACGACGGGGACAAAATGCCCGCGCCCACCGAGAGCGAGGCCACCGTCTTGTCGTTGCTCCCCCAGTCGCTCCCTAGATCGGGGCCGCCGTCAAGCGTGTACCTAAGGTCGATCTCGGCGCCCGGCTCCAAAGCGCCGTCGCTCACGGTCACAGAGGCGAGCCCCGTGTTCGCGAACCAGTCGTCGATCGTGCCCATCCAGCCGCTTTTCCCGCCGCAGTCGAACTCGCCGAGCCCCGCAACGGAAGCGATATAACCCTTGTCGGCACCGATGACGGCAACGCCCTTCTCGTTCGCAAGGCGCGCAATCGCCGACATCGCGCTGTCCGAGGGATACAGGTCGACATCCCCCTCGGCGATGATGCCGCGGGGCGCAGGGTAGTTTACGCCAGCGGGCCGCGCAACGGTGTCGCTGATGCTGACGTGCACCTGCCCGATCGGCGTTTCCCCAGTTGGAACATCGCCTATCGCAGCAAACGCCACGCTGGGCACAAGCGCGCAGGCGACGAGCGCCGACAGCAGCAGGGCGACAAGCTTCTTCTTCAGGTTCATGCGGTCCTTCCTTTCTCTTGGGCTTCGCTCTCAAACGGGCTTCGGGACTCCCCCTTCGACACGCTTCCCACCTTGCGGGAAAACGCCGCCTCGCCGGCCGTTTGGAGGGCAAGCGGCAGAAGGCACAGTGCAAAAAACGCTGCGAAGACCGCCACACCCGCAGACGACGCCTTCGGCACCACGATGACCGGGCTGAAGAGCATCTGCGTCTGACCGAGCGCCGTCGCCGCGGAGCACACCGTGATAAGCGCCACTAAGACGATAGCAAGCGCACGGTCGCGGTTGTCGAAGCGGTAGAGCGAGTACGCCGTGCGCCCGCGCAGGGCCGAGCCGCGGCTTCGCATAGAATCCGACATCTCGATGAATCGCTCGATCGACCAGGAGATAAGAATGGAAGCCCTCCGCAGCGCATTCGCGATTCGGCGCGGGATATTCCCCTGACCTGGCCCTTTCCCGATGCCCGACTGAGCGACGGCGATCTTGCGCGCGCGATCACCCGCCACCGGCACCGCACGGAGCACCACCGCGAGCATCATCGCCGCCTTCGGGAAGACGCGTCCCAAAAGGAACACCACCTTGTCGGCGGTGAAAACGCAGAGGGCGCACGAGAGCCACGCGAGGATGGCTGCGACCTTGAGCCCCATGATGACGCCGCAAGTCAGCGACTCAACGGTGATGCTGTTGCCGATGGGGGTTCGCGCGATGGGCGTCACGCCGAAGTGGACGTTTAACGCGAACAGTGCTGCGAAAGCGAGCGTGCACAGAGCGAGCACGCAGCCGAAGGCGACGGCGCGGGAGCCGCGAAGCCTCACGGAGAAGGCGAGCGCGCACAGGAAGGACACCGCCACAAGGCCGGGGCGCGTCCAACATGCCGTGAACGTCACCACGGCAACGAAGAACAGTAGGTTCAGCGCGGGATGATAGGATGCGAAGTTCATGCGCCCCCTATCTCGCAAGACCGTACTTCACGCGCACGCGCTCGAGCTTGCCGAGCAGCGGGTTTGCGAGAACGAACAGCGTAATCGCCGTCGCCGCCGCCTGCACCGCATTCACGGGAAGGCCGGACGCGTAGATGGCGAGAGCGCTTTCGGGCGTGATGGCAGAGACCATCGTGAAGAGCGAGCATGTGTCCAAAATGGGCCCGACCACCACAACGACGAATGCCGCGCCCGCAAGCGAGAGCGCCGTTTTCGCGCGGTTGCTCAAATCGCTTCGAGGGATCACCCCCCGCTCGGCGAGGAACCCGGCGACGAACCCGGCGATGCCGTAGGCAAGCATCTGCCAAGGGGTCCACGGCCCCTGACCGAAGACGAAATCGCTGACGAGCAGCGAGATTGCCCCCACGAGGAAGCCCGAGCGCGACCCCAAGGCAATCCCCGCGATCATGACGATGGCGGCGATGGGCTTGAAGTGCGGGACCCAGATGAACGCCACGCGAGCGACCACGGCAAGCGCGCACATCACCGCAATGATCACGAGCTCACGGGCCTGGGGCCTGCGCGCCTCGAACGACACGAAGAACGGCACCATCGCATAGATGATGACGAGGATGCTGGTCACGTAGTAGCTGCCCGAACCGAATGCCGTTCCCGCCCACACCGTGATCGGCGTGAGCACGACGACGACCAGCCATGACAGGACGGTTTTCCAGCGAGCTTCCATTTCTAGCGCAGCATGCATTGCCCGATCACATCCTCATCGGTAATCGCGCGCGGGAACACATGCCTGCTCATGCGGTTCGCCGCCGTGGTGTAGAAGCTGTTCGACGAGAAGAACGTGCGCGGCGTGCTTTGGGCGACGATCTCGCCGTCGAACATCATGGCCACCGCATCGGCGTGGCGCGCGCAGAACTCGATGTCGTGGGACACCATGACGATGGCGACGCCGTCGTGTTTGAGGTCGTCGAGCACCGAGGCGAACTGACGCTTGAAGAAAGCGTCGATGCCCTTGGTCGGCTCGTCGAGCAGGAGAATCTTCGGATCGGTGAGCAGGACTTTCGCAAGCGCCGCGCGCTGCTGTTCGCCGCCCGAGAGGTCGAAGGGGTGCTTGTCGAGCAAGCTCTCGATGTCGGTCACGTCGATGACATGCTCAATGCGGAGGGCACGATCAGCCTCGGGCAGACGGGATGAGGCGAGCATCTCTGCCAAATCTTCCCGCACCGTCTTCTTGACGAAGAGGTTCTGCGGGTCTTGCGGCAGAAGCGCAAGGCATCCGTCGAAGAGGCTTCCCGCCTTCCAATCCTTTAGCTTCCTACCGAATACGCGCACCGTGCCACGGTAGGGCTTCGAGATTCCGCAGGCCACGCGCAGCAGGGTCGACTTGCCCGCGCCGTTGCCCCCCATGATGGCGAGAATCGATCCAGGTGCGACGTCGAGAGACGCGCCGCGCAGCACGTCGGGAAGGTCGCGATCGTAGCGAAACCACACCTCTTTGAGCGAGAGCACCGGATGCTCCACCGCATCGAGCGGGGCGTCTGCGGGAATCGCGTCGCGCTGCGCGCAGTCGTCGGAGGCGACGCGTGAGAGCCAACGCCTTCCCTCGCGCACCGTGAGCGGGGCGTCGGGAGATTCCGCTTTCTCGGGTGTCGCTTTATCGGGACTCGCCTTCCCCAAACCCACCTCGCGGGCGGCTTCCACTCCGTAGAAGATGCGCAGGGGCGCAGGCAGCGCCGACATCATGTCGTTTCCGGACGCGTGGAGCGAGAGCGCGACCTCGCGCGGGGCGCCGACCGACACGATTTCCCCTCGGTCCATGACGACCACCTTGTCCGCGCAGGCGAAGACTTCTTCCAGGCGGTGCTCGGTCAATATGACGGTCACGCCCAGCTCGAGGTTGATCTTGCGCACCGTGTTCAGAAAGTCCGACGCCGCAATGGGGTCGAGTTGGCTTGTGGGCTCGTCGAGGATGAGCGCGCTCGGGCGCATGGCCATGATGGACGCCAGGTTCAACAGCTGCTTCTGGCCGCCCGACAGGTCGCGAACGTCCTTGTGAAACCAGCTTTCGATGCCGAAGTAGCTTGCCATCTCCGCCACGCGAAAGCGCATCGAGTCTTTGTCGCACCCCAGACTTTCCAGGCCGAACGCCAGCTCATGCCACACCTTGTCAGTCACGATTTGCGCGTCGGGGTTCTGCATGACGAACCCGATCTTCGCGCTCTGGTCGCGCTGCGACACCTCTTCGAGCGGCACCCCCTCGAAGAGAACGCGACCCGTGCGCTCACCGTGCGGCGTAAGCACGCTTTTCAGGTGGCGAAGGAGCGTGGTCTTGCCGCATCCGCTCTTTCCGCAGATGACGACATAACTTCCCTGTTCTATCTCGAGCGATACGCCGTCGAGGGCACGACGGTCCGCCCCAGGATAGGCGAACGTCAGCTGTTCGATAGCGAAATGTGCCATATGAGCCTCTCTCCAATGGTAATGGCGGACGGCAGCGCCATGAATGTCGAATATGCAACGAGCCCGCACGCCGAGACGGGGTCGGGGAGCGCCCCCATCATAAGCGAGACGGGGCCAGGGGCCGCGTGAGCTCCCGCCGAGCTGGAGTCGGACGCTGGCGCAACGGTAAGGGAAGCGAAGTCCGCACTTGCAAACCCGCCGGCGATCGCCGCGACCGAGATCGCGACAAGCACTGCCATGCACGCAAGGAGCACCCCATCGCGCCTGGTGAAGCGGTAGCGCGCATAAGCCGTGCGCCTCGCCTGGCCGAAGCCTCGGCTGCGCATGGAATCGGCCGTCGACACGCCCCCCTCAAGCGCCCACGACGTGAGCGCCGAGAGAATCGCCGATGCTCCCTCTATGCGCTGCGAGAGCTTTCCGGCAGCTGGGCTGCGCCCGATTCCCGAACGCGCCGCCGCGAGTTCGTCGATCTTGCAACGATATGTAGGGACCAGACGAAGCACCATCGTGAACACAAGCGTGACCGACGGCGCCATCCGCCCGAACAGGTAGGTGAACTTGTCGCTCGTCATGACGATGTTGTAGCAGGAAAACCACAGCAGCATCCCCACAAGCAGCGCCGCCGTTTGCACGCCGTACGCGAGCGCCTCGAGCGTATAGGGCCTGTCGAAATAGGTGAAGAGGACGATGTCTCCTCTTGTATTGAACAGGGGGTTCACCAGCGTAACGACCGTGAAGAGCACCGCCATCCCCGCGAACATGCGTAGGCTGCGCCTTCCCGCGAGCACCGCATAGTAGAGCCCCGAGAACACCACGGTCGCCGCGAGGAACACCGGGTTGCGCACGAACATGCCAAGGGCGATGGCGCACGCGAAGAACGAGAAGCCGAGCGCGGGATGATATGTCCCGAACGTGTCTGCGCCCCTCGCCGCGCCCGCGGGCGGGCAAGCGCCGCTGGACCTCATTGCTCCGCCTCCCCTTGGGCGTCCTTGCGTGCAAGCCGTACCCGATAGACCCCGAGCGCGGCGAGGGCGCATGCCGCGACGGCGGCGATGCCCACCCAAAGCCACGGTGACGAGGCGTTATCGCTAGCAGCGGCGGCGTCGGCCGAGGTGTCTTCCCCTGCCCGATCGCCGAAGGTGTCCTGCGCGCTCAAGACGCCAGCATCGGGGGCGTCTTCGCTTGAGGCGCCCTCGGAAGAAAGCGAGGAGGTCGCGACCATCTTCTCGCCAGACGGCGCCGCTGTCTGGGTCGTGAAGAGCGTCTTTCCTGAAGGAACCGCGCCACCCTGCGATTCCGCGCCACCTGAAGGCTGGCCGCTCGGCGCCGGGCCAGGGTCGGGGGTCGGAATCGGGTCAGGGTCGGGCGCGGGATCGGGGTCTGGCGGGACGTCGGGCGGAACCGCGGACGCGACGTCGCTCATATCGAAAAGCGACGTCTTCCCCGAAAGAAGGCGTTCATAGGCAACGAGCGCGTAAAATCCCTGCTCAGTCGCCATCCCGTTCACTTCGCCGTCGGCAACATGCTTGAATCCCCCGCCGGGGACCGCGAATGCGCACAGCGCATCGAGCACCGAGCCGCCCACCTTCGCGAAACGCGCGCCGGAGGCAGGGTCGATGCCGAGTGCGGAAAGCGCGACGACGACCTGCGCGCAGCTTTCCGAAGTGGCAGAACCTGCATCGCCGAAGCCGCCGTTTTCTCCCTGCAAAGACGAGAGTACCGAAAGCCCCCGCTCAACCGCGGCGGCAACGTCGGCCCTCGAGTCGCGGTACGGAGCGAGCGAGGTGAGCGCCATGGCTGTCAGGTCGACGTCGGGCACCGAGTCTGAAAGAGCCCAGCCCCCGCCCGCAATCTCGGACTCGAGGATGGCGTCAACGAGCGCGTCGCGCGTCGTCTGCCGCTTGCCCTCGGGAGCCGCAGGAGCATCGTAGCCGCGCGAGTCAAGCGCGATGAGCGCCCAGATGGGGCCGTTCACACCCTGCCAGCATACCTGGTCGAAGTCGCCGAGGGGCGAAAGCACATCGTATCCGGCGACGTCAGTCGGGTCGAAGCCCAGCGAGGACAGCGCGAGCACGACACGCGAGTACTCGGAGTACTTCACGCGATGAAGCACGCCGCCCGTGTCTCGGAGCGTCCGCACCAAGTTGGTGTAGTAGGATGCGGCCCAATCGGCGGGGAGACCGCCGTTGCGCGCGAGGCCGATGACGGCCCACTCGCCGCCGATAGAGGACACTCCGGGGTTGAGAACGCTCGCCGAGAGATAGGCGGCCGTGTCTGCGAGGATTTCCCCATAGCTGGCGGGAGCCGCAGAGGCGTTCGAGTCGAAGCTGGGAGCCGACTCGTCGGCAGCGTACGAGGGTGCCGGGGAAGGGGAACACACGAGGGCAAGTGCCAGCGCCGCCGCTAAGGCGCGTCTCGCCACCACGTGTTCCCGCTTCGTGTTTTTTCTCGTCGCCATGGCTATTGCTCCACCGATGCGCCCAGGTCAGCGCCGTATCCCTTGCATGTGTAGCACCATACGATGACGTCGCCATCGTGCACCTGGTACTCCGAGCACCCGTAATTCGGGAACCAGCCGTTCACCTTGTACATCCATCCCGATTCGTTGCCGCAGTCGAACTCGTAGAGGTTGTTGATCCCCTCCACGTAATAGGAGCCGTAGCCGGGGGTGTAGGCGTACTCGAGTTGCAGCCCCGTCGCCGAGGCCGCGGCCTTCAAGACGTCGAACACCGTATCGCCTTCCGCGAAACGAACCGTGGAAGCCGCCAGAATCACGCCATTGGCAGGCACGCAGGAGCTTTTGCCCGGAGCCAAATCACCCATGTTGTCGAGGATGGTGTCGCAGCGCACCTCGATCGTGCAGGTCTGCGCGGGAATGTCGCTGCTGACGGCAGCGGCGCCTTGGGAAGGTCCTTCGGTTGCTGCCTGGCCGCCCGCAGATTCCGAGTCCGAGGCCGCACCCACCTCCGCACCCGCGTTAGCAGCTTGGTCGATTTCCTGTTGTGCCTGCTCAGTTGCTAATTTGTCTTGCGCATCGGGAGTTTTTTCGCCGTCAGGTTGGGAAGCTGAAAGCGTCGAGCCGGCAGGGTCGGCAAGCTCGGCCGATTCCGAATCACGCAGGCTCGTCACCGCCATAGCACCGGCGAACACGACCACGGCGCAGAGTGCGACCATAATCGCGTTCAGCATGCGCTTTTTAGTTTTCGTCTCGGCCATGGTCTTCCTCCTTACGTTCGATGTTCGTTGGCACGCCGCCTCGCAATCCTTTTGCTAAGGCGCAATAGGAGCCCCGCCGAGAGAGATCTTGCCCTCCTCCCTCAGCGGGTCCCAATGGTGCCGTCAGATCACCGGCGGCACCAAGTTTTCAATTTACTTCAGAATACCCTTATCGAAGGCGCGCATGAGCACGGTCGCCGCGCGCTCGCGGGCTGCGTTCTCGCCGGGGGCGAGGCGCTTGCCTGCAGGCTCGTCGTAGCCCTCGATAAGCCCCTTGTCGGCGGCCCACTTGAGGTAGGGGGCGGACCACTCGCTCGCGTCGGCGCCGTCCACGAAGGCGGACAGGTCGCTGCCCGCGGCCTCGAGCTCGCCGGGCGCGGCGCCGAGGCGGCCCAAGATCGTGGCCAGCTGCTCGAAGGTCACGGGCTCGTCGGCCGCGAAGTCGAGCGCGCCGCCCGGGCGCTCGATGCCGGTGATGACGCCCTTCTCGACGGCCCAGTTCGCGGCGGCGGTGTAGAACATGCCGTCAGCGGAGCCCGCGATGCCCGTGGTGTCCTTCGCGGCCGCGGGGTCGTAGGAGGCAGCCTCGTCCGGGCAGGCGTTGCGCCAGAGGATGGTGGCCAGCTCGCCGCGGATGAGCGCGTTGCCCACGCCGAAGATCGTAGTTCCCTCGTATCCCCTCATGAGGCCGCGACCCGCGACGAAGTCCACGCCGGGCGCGTACCAGGAATTGTAGTCAACATCCGTGAACACCGGAGTGGGGTCCTTTTCCCACTTCGCCCACAACTCCACATCGCCCATCTGCGCAGCGCCGATAGCGTCGACCTTCTGAGTAAGCCCTTCATCGAGATACCATCCGGCGAAGGTGTAGCCGCTCTTGGTGGGGGCGGCGAGAGCAACCTCCGTCCCCGGGATATAGGAGGAAGGATTGGCCTCGGCGTTCGTACCGCCATCAAGATGGTAGGTGATGCTGCAAGACGTCCGGCCAATTGCCACGAGGTTGCCCGAGTCATTGTTGTAGTACAGGGTGCCGTCGGAATCGCAAATCGGGCTGCAGAGGCAATACTGCGCCAGAGACCCTTCGGGCACGAAGAGGTTGCTGACCTTCGCCTCCGTCTGTCCCGCCGCATCCTCGAGAACCAGGATGCCACCGGGATTGTAATTGTAGGTGAAGTACGCGTAGACCTTGCCGCCGTCCGCAGCGTAGCCCGTGCTCAAAAGCGCCGAGGACTGCACGTAACCTTGCACGTTAGCCGAATAGACGGTGCTCATCGTCGCTGCGTCCATAACCGCGACAACACCAGAGGAGAAGGAAGACGAACCGCCGCCGATGTAGAGACGGCCGTTGAAGACAACGGGCGTGCTCGTACTCTTCGTCATGCCGTCGACCTGGCCAGACTTGACCGACCCGCCGTCAAGCGCGCCATCTGCGCCAATGGGAACGGAATACACCTTCCCCGTGCTCGTCGAGAAGTAGAGGTTACCGTCCGCGTAGGCGATAGACGAGCGAATCTGCCCATCAGCTTGGAACGTGCTGATAACCTTGCCAGTCTTCGCATTGCACGAGGCAAGAACCCCCGCGTCGGACCCGAAAACAATCACGTCGCCCGACAGGTAGGCACCAGCCCAGTAGCAGCCCGTGCCCTCCGCGCGGTAGATCCAGGTGGGATATTTCACCTCGTCAGTTGCGGAAGGGTCCTCGTCGGTCGCCGACAAGCAGAGATACGTCACCGCATTGGCGCTCGACGACCCCTGGGAAATTCCCGTGTAGACATAGCCGTCCTTGTAGGAAATCGGCGTCGCCGTGGTGCCGCCGAGCTCCTCGCTCACCCACAGCGACTCGAGCGTGTCGGCGTTGAGCGCCTGAACACGGCCATTGCCAACCGTGGCGAACAGCATCCCGTCGCCATATGCGAGACGGCCGTCGTACCAGCTGTTATCGCTTACGAGAGCGCCCGTCGCGATCACATTGCCGGTCGCCTTGTCTATCTTCTTGATTTCCTTGCCTGCGAGCGCATAAAGGTTTTCGCCCACGATAAGCGTGTTCGAAACTCGGTCCCAGCCACTCGTCAGCTTCGCGCCCCAGAGAAGCTTCGCCTCATCAGCCGTGCGCGGGGTCTTCGCATCCGTGATGGCCATGTTATCGTCAGAGCCGCGGAACGAAGGCCACGCAGAATCGAAATCGACAAGCGAGCTCGCGGGCGCCTTCTCGAGCGTCACCGGGACAGATGTCGTGTCAGCCGATGCTTCGACGGTAGCGCGCTTGGTCACGTAGCCGGCCTTGCTCACCGTGTACGTGTAGGTTTTCCCCTGCTCAACCGGGAACAGCAGAGGCGCCGTCGCGGAGACGCTATTGCCATCGGGGTCGGTGACGCTGACGGTCGCATCCGCGGGGTCGATCGAGAAGGAAAGCATCGGGCCGACAGGCACGGTGACCGTGTAGGCCTTCGTCTCGGCGTCGACGGCGTCGGACGCGGCAACCGTCACCGCGAGCGTGTTGACACCTTTAACGAGCAGGTCGCTTCCGTTGAAGAGCGTCCAGCTCGAATCGCCCGACGCCACAGCCTTCGCCGCACCGCCGTTGAGGCTCGCCGAGATGACGGCCCCCTCGGGCGCCGACGCCTTGACGCGGAACATGCGCTCCCAGGAGTTGCTGCTCCACTTGACCGCGGGCACGCGGTATTCGGTCACATCCGCGTCAAAGGCGGGCGCAAGCTCGAGCGCGTTGGGGTTGCTGTCGAAGCTCGCCACGCTGAGCGCCGTCAGCTCCGCTGCAGGAGCGGGCATCGGCGCGTCGTTGCTGACGACGACCTTGAGCACGGGCGGGATGACGGCGGTACCGCCAGCGGAGTGCGCCGTATAGTAGTAGGTCCCCTCCTCGCTGGGGGCGACAAACGCCACGCTGCCAGCGTCGGAAGTTGTGGCACCGTCCACGTCTGCCCAGGTGGAGTTTTCCCCATCGACGCTCGCGAGCTGCGCGGCGGCGATGGGCTGGCCGGCGGCGCGCATCGCTTCCGCGTCCTTATAGAGGTAGCCCGACATGTACGCGACGCCCTTCAGGACGAGGTTCGTCTGGCTGCCGGGGCGAACGGTGATCGAGTCGACCGCTACGCCGTCCTTGCAGAACCAGGCAGCCTGGTCGCCCCAGCCGCTCTGGTCCTCATAGATGAAGAAGTCGAGCACGTCGCCGGTCGCAACCGCCTGCGTGACCACTGTCGTGCCGTTATACCCGCCCCAATTGCTCTCGGTTCCATCGTTGGGATATGCGCCATTGTGCATGAATCCATTGGCGGCCGTCTCCTGCCCGAAGAGCTTCGTCACGTAGCCGGCGTCGCTCACGGCCAGATAGTCGGCGGCGTCGTCCTTGGTCATCCCGAAAGCATCTTCGTGAGCCTTGACCAGGACATCGAGCGCCGAAACGCCGTCGGTCACCTGATCGGTGAAACCCATCGACTCCGCCTCGTCGCTTGCGACCTCGACGTCGGACTCGTTGACGAGATACGCGCTCGTCGTATCCTGCAAATGGTAGCTCACCGTCACCTTTTGCGGTGCGGCGGCCTCCTTCCCCACCTCCGCGAACGCAAGCTGCGGCACAAGACCGCACGCCAGCACAACGGACAAGAGCAAGGAAACGAGCTTGTTCCTGCGATTCATCCAAGCCTCCTTATCTGCTTGATTATCTTCTATCTGCCTGATTTGCTTTTCCGTTTGATTCACCGATTCGCAGCGCGCCTTCATCGACGCCGCCACGACACAGCTTCGCACTGTCCCCTTTTCGGGCAACCCCCTTTCAAGCCGCGCCTTTTAGCCAGACGGCGCAGGAGTCTACAGCTCCCAAGCCAAGCCATCCAGCAAGACGGGCTATTTCGTTTTGAGAAGGGAAATGTTGCTGCCTCGAACATGGCACAGCGATGGCGTTCCCGCCAATTCAATTGAGGGCACAACAAGTCGAACCATCCTTCCCAGGGCTGTTTGGCAGATAGGTAATCCGACTTCGGCTTGTGCCGCCCCAATGCGCGGGCGAGCGCAAGCGCTTTACGGTTGCTGGTACAGCGCAGGGTTCTCACCTGCATTCCCCTCTGCGGGCCGCTTCTATCCGAGATGCGATCCGCACACGTCCGCCAACGCCATTTGCTTGATTTACAAGCGCATTATATTGCATGGGAAGGTGAGCGATTCGCACAGGGGTCCAAAAACCGCCGAATCGCGCGAAGCGAGGGGACGAAAAGCGCTCGCGGGATCGCACGTGCGGGCTGCGCGAGGAGTGCTCCCAGCAGGGCTCTTCGGCGGCGCCCACAATGCAAGTTCCTTAAGCGCTGTGGGGACTGTCTGAGCGACTGGGCGTTGCTGAAGAGCTCCCATCGAGCGGAAAGGGGGCCCGGAACGCCGGCAATCTGGGCAAACCTTGTGGCGTCTCCAGCCCGACCCATTTCCCAACCTGCGAAACTGCTACCATAGGCCTTGTTCGCATTATTCCCAGGGAAGGACGCAGCATGCCCACACGTGACGAGCGGCGCGAAGCCGCCGCGAAGAACCTTGCGCTGATGCGCGGGGCGTTCGCAAGCGAAACGAAAGCGACCGTCGAGGCGGCCAAGATCTACGAGAACGGCGAAGGGCGCGAGCTTCCCGTAGCCGAGGCGGAAGGCGAGACCACGACATCGGTGACGACCGATTTCGCGCCGAAGGCAGTGTTTGGCGCGCAGGGCAAGGTCGTGGTCGTCGACCCGTGCTCGTTCACCCGACCTGGCGGCGCCTACGAGGACGGAAGCTTCGGTCCCGAACAGATTCTCTGTGCGGAGAGCAACCTCTACCCCGCGCTTTGCGCCTGCAAGGACCTCTATCACAGCAAGAACCGCGGCTACTCGTCCGGCATGCTGTTCACCGATCGAGCGCTCTACCTGCCCGACGTGGCGTTCGTGCGCGATGGCGTCATCCGCCGCGCCGACGTGCTTGCCATTCCCGAGCCCATCCGCGCCCGCGCGCTGGAGAACCACCGCTCGGAGCGTGAGTGCGAGCACGCGCTCGCCAGCCGTATCGAGTCGCTCTTGCGCATCGCGGCGGAGAACGGCTGCGAGACGCTTGTGGTGGGCGCCTTCGGATGCGGGCCGCAAGGGTTCGATGCGGAAATGTCGGTCGGCTTGTTCAAGGCATGGATCGAGGCTCATCCCGGAGCCATCGCGCACATCACGTTCGCCGTGCCGCGCGCGAGCTTCGACGCCTTCGACGCCGCTTTCGGCGAGAAAAAGACACCCGAGCCCGAAGTTGAGCCGGTGGCGGCTGCCGACGAGGACGCCGAAGACGACTTCGACTTCGACCCCGCCGATCTTCCCGAAGGAGTGACGCTGCGCGTCTAATGGTCTACAATGGTTCGTCCGATATTTCAGCCAAGGAGAGCCGTCCATGTCAGACGAACGCGCACACGACACCGCATCCGAATCGAAAACCAATGGCGAGAATCTCGCTGCTCCCGACGTCGCCAACGACGAGGGCAGCGAGAACGATCCCGTGTTTGCCCAGGAGCAGCAGCATTTAAGCGATACCTATGCAACGCTGCGGTCGATGGCGGGTGCGCTTGCGGCCAAGATGCGCAAGAACGAGGATGCGGCTGCCGCCACGAAACAGCAGATGGTGGAGGAAATCAAGCAGAACTACGGCAGCGACACCGAGGCGTTCGAGACCTACGCCGACTTCGCGACCGTGAACAGCGTCATCGACTCGTACAACCAGACGCAAGACGCCGCCGCCGAGAAGCTCTCCAATATCGGCCTGCTCTTGAGCCAACCGTACTTCGCGAAGATCGTCCTCGACTTCAAACGCGGCGCCGCGCCGAAGGAGCTCTACATCGGAGCTGCGGGCGTATCTGACGACAGCTGTCGGCGCCTCGTGGTCGATTGGCGCTCGCCCATCGCCGAGGTGTACTACAACCAGGACATGGGGCCCACGCACTACCGCGCGAACGGCCGCACGATCGCCGTCGACCTCACGCTACGCCGCCAGTTCGACATCGTGCGCGACGAGCTGCGCGCCTATTTCGACACCAACATCGCCATCCAGGATTCGCTGCTTCTCGCGTCGCTGTCCAAGCAGCGCACCTCCCAGATGCAGGCGATCACCGCGACCATCCAAAAGGAGCAGAACGCCGTCATTCGCCACGAGGACAGCCCCGTGCTGCTCGTCGCCGGCATCGCGGGTTCGGGCAAGACATCGGTGCTGCTCCAGCGCATCGCATATTTGTTTTACCAGCACCGCGAGAGCCTCCGCCCCGAGGACGTGTTCCTCATCACGCCGAACCCGGTGTTTCGCCACTACATCGCGAACGTGCTGCCCGACATGGGCGAGCGCAACCCGGAGACCCTCACCCTCGCGGAGTTCGCGCGCACGCTCTTGCCGCAGGGGCAGGGCTTCGGGAAGGACACCGTCGACGAGGCGACCCTTTGGCGCATCGACGAGGCGCTTGAGAGCGGCAGGTTCGAATACCAGCAGGGCGATTTCTGCGACATCCGCGTGGGGCACGTGAAACTGATCACGGCAGCACAGGTGCATCAAGTGCGCGCGAAGTGGCCGCGCATCGAGCCCGGCGCGCGCCTGTCGAACCTGATGCGCGAGGAGCTCACGCGGCGTCTCGACTCCAAACTTGCTTCGATGGCGTCAAGCGACGAGGCCTTCGACGAGGTGGTTTCCCTCACCCACGACGAGCAGCTCGCGGCGTTCGGTGAGCCGGTGAACATCGATGACGACAAAGAGGTGCGCAAGGCCGCGCTCAAGCTGATCCGCGGCCGCTTCGACATCGCGTACGGCATGATCGCGCGCGACGAGTGGCTGCACGTGGACAACTTGGGACGCCGCCTGATCGGCGCGGAAAGCCTGCCGCCCGCGGCGTGGCTCTACTTGAAGATCGCGTGCACGGGGCTCTCGAACCCCGACGCGCGCTACGTCATGATCGACGAGGTGCAAGACTACACGATTCCCCAGCTCGCAGTTCTCGCCCGGTTCTTCCCCCGTGCCCACTTCATGCTGCTCGGCGACGAGAACCAGGCGATTCGCGAGGGTGGACTAACGTTTGCACAGGTCAAAAGCACGTTTGAGCGCCTGCGCGGCGAGGTGAGCGAGTGCCATCTCATGACGAGCTACCGCTCCACCCCCAGCATCACCGACCTGTTCGCGCGCCTTCTGCCCGAAAGCGAGCGCATGGAGGTGTCGTCCGTGCAACGCGAGAGCTCGGCGCCGCGCGTCGAGGTTTTCGAGGACAAGGACACGTGGGCGGATGCCGTGCGCGAGGCCGTGCGCGAGACGGGTTCGAGCGACGAGGGGCTCACTGCCGTCATCGTGCCGTGGAAGCACGAGGCGACGAAACTTGTCGCGGCTTTGGGGGACGACGCTCCCCAGCTGGTAGATGCGACGGGAGCGCTCCCTCGGTCGGGGTGCGTGCTGCTCACGCTGCCGCTCGCAAAGGGGCTTGAGTTCGACCACGTCATCATCCCGAACGCGAGCGCAGGACTCTTCCCCGCCGGTGACCGCATCGCGAAAAACCGCCTCTACACGAGCATTTCGCGCGCTACGCGTGAGCTCGACGTGTTCGCCCTTGGCGAGCTGACGCCGCTTTTGCAATAGGCGCAAGGATCTGCGATGACGACCCCGAACTTCATCCTTTCACTGCGCGAGAAGATCGGCCACGACCCGCTTTGGCTTACGGGAATTACGGCCTATGTCGAGGACGCAGACGGGCGCATCCTGCTCGGACGGCGCAGTGACACGGGCGAGTGGGCGCTTGTGTACGGCATTGTGGAGCCTGGGGAGGAGCCTGGCCGCACGTGCGTGCGCGAGGTGCTCGAGGAGACGGGCGTGCACGTTGCGCCGCAGGCAATCGCGAGCGTGAAATCATCAAACTACCTGGTGGAGTACGCGAACGGCGACCAATGCCGATACCTTGACATCCTTTTCATCTGCACGCCCACCGAGAGCGACACCGCACCGTTCGTAGGCGACGACGAGAGCACCGAAGTTGGATGGTTTCCGCCCGAGGAGCTTCCCCATCCCCTGGCCACCTCGACCGTCAGTCGACTCGCCATCGTAAGCGAGTACAAGGCCCGGGCAACCAAAGGCAACGCCGCCGCACTCTTTTCGTTTTAGCAGAAAGCCCGCGTCGGGGCCAGGACCTGACGCGGGCTTTCCCTCATCCCGCCTGGTTCTTGTGCGGGCATCCTTGCTTCTCGAAATGCGAAGCTATTCCTTTACGAGAACTTTTTCGATCTCGGCCATATACATGGTGTGGTAGTCGTGGTTGGGATACCAGCGCGCATCGCAGGAGGTGTCTACGAAGTCCTCCGGCGGAAGCTCGCGCGCGTACAGCTTGCGGCATACGAACACGAGCTCGGCCTCCTCGAAGGCAACCGACCCGCCGACTTCAACAGGGGTGAGTCCCGCCTGGGAAACCTTGTCGGGAACGTCACGCCCAGAAACCTTGCCCAGAAGGCTCAATGCCTCACGCTGGTTCCCCTCGCCGAAAAATGCGCAGGTGAAACGCTCTTCTGCATCGACGAACTCCTTGGTGTAGCGTTGCGGACGGATGTAAACGCTCACCACGTTCTTGTCCCACATAACGCCCATGGCACCCCAGCTCGCGGTCATGGTGTTGCAATGCCCGGCATCGGCGCCGGCGGTGATGAGCATCCACTCCTTCCCGATTTTCGTGAACGGATTGAGCATCAGCTCCTCAGGTGCGATTTCTTTGAAAGGCATAGCAATCTCCTATCTTTTAGTTGTTGCATTTGGGAGCCGAATATCGAATGCTTTCAGATGCAATGCAGACTCTGGCGGGCAGG
>NZ_CAKUAL010000023.1 GCF_934636505.1 uncultured Ellagibacter sp. | reverse complement strand
CCCTCTTGAAGTCCTACACTGCCGAGGAGTTCGCGGCTCTCGCGACCGAGGTCGATGCAGGCTACCAGTACACCAAGAACAACAACGTCAACGTTCTCGCCGTCAAGAAGCTCGTCGAATTCGACAAGCTCATCGCCGACGCCGGCGCTTCCGCGTACTGGAAGGAAGGCGCCAAGCTGCAGTTCACCTGCACCGACGGCGTGTACAAGAAGAACGTGCCGAGCTACGAGCAGCTCAACGAGCCGGGCTACTTCTACCCGAATCGTTCCAACACCGAGGTTAATGATGTCTCGGGGGCCATCGAGGTTCCCGCAGGCATCGCGATTCCTGGCTGGTACAAGAGCTCGACGACCGCTGGCGAGACTTCTGCTGACGCGCTCGCCGCTGCGCTTTCCCAGCTTGATGGCACCATCACCAAGGACAACAAGGCCGGCGACTCCACCAAGGTTGGCATCGGCATCGCCCGCGACCTGTCCTCCTCCGAGGAAGGCGCCGTCATCGACGCTGGTTGGCGTCTTACCGGCAGCGTGGTCGCCATCACGGTCAAGGCGCCGGCTGGCGTGACCGTGAACAGCATCTCCAACTGCGAGATCAACGGCACTGACACGCAGTATTACACTGGCAGCGCCATCACCCCGATCACCGTGTCCGACCAGGAAGGCAACCTCCTCGCCAAGGATGTCGACTACACGATCGAGTACGCCAACAACGTGAATGCCGGCACCGCCAGCTTCACCATCACCGGCATCGGCAACTACGTCGGCCAGGTCAAGGGCACCTTCACCATCACCGACAAGATCCTGAACGTGCAGCTCAACGGCCTGACCGTGAAGTCCTACACCATGGCCGACCTGAAGTCGAAGCTCGCCACCGACACGCAGTACTACCAGCAGTCCAACCACGGCCCTGTCGTGGGCTACGCCGCTACCGACTACATCACCTTCGCCGACCTTCTGAAGGATGCCGGCATCGACCAGTACTGGACTGAAGGCTCCAACCTGCAGTACATCTGCACCGACGGCCTCTACGGGAAGAATCAGCCCACCTTCGAGGAAATCGCGGAGCAGAATCTGTTCTACCCCAACCAGTCCCCCTCTGAGGTGAACAACATCACCAACGCTGTTGAGACCCCGGCAATCCTCGCGTTCACCTACGGCTCCCAGAAATCCGACGGCGAAGCCGTGAGCGACACGGCGCAGGCTGCCGCCAGCATGAACACCTACCCCCTCGCAAAGGTCTTCCGTGGCTGGAAGGCTGACGAGACCGGCACGATCAACGCTCCTGGCTGGCGTCTTGCCACCGGCGTTGTTACCGTGAACCTGCAGACCACGCATGCGTCGAAGATCTTCTCCGACGTCGAGGCCGACTCCTGGTATGAGGATGCCGTCACGTTCTGCAACTTCACCAAGTTCATGACCGGCTATGCCGACACCGACCTCTTCGGGCCGAGCAACGCTCTCACCCGCGCTGAGTTCGCCACTGTCCTGTATCGCATCATGAATCCTGACGCCGCTTCCGCCGACTTCACGAACGTGAAGAACGAGACCAACCTGCCCGACGTCGAGGACGGCAAGTTCTACACCCCGGCTGCCAACTGGGCTGTCGCCGAGGGAATCATCTCCGGCGTTGACGGCAAAGAGTTCCAGCCGAACACCCCGTGCGATCGCCAGACCATGTGCGTCATTCTCTCCCGCCTCTTCAAAGCAGAGAATCCCTCCATGGATAAGCTCAATGCCATGCCGGATGCTGAAGGCGTTGCCGTTTGGGCAACTGAGGGCGTTGCATGGGCTCTGAACGAAGGCGTCATCTCCGGCGTCGACGTTGAGGGCACCCGCTACATCCAGGCTGACACCGTGCTCAGCCGCGCTATGGCCGCCCAGGTCGTCGCCAACTCTTGCTACAACGGTCTGTTCTAAGTAATCTCAGAACAACCTTGTTTGCATGAAAAAACGCTCGGTCCGCAAGGGCCGAGCGTATTTTGATTTGCAAGAATGGAACGCGCTACTGAGGTTGGCACGCATCGGATGCCGAAACGTGAAGACCGCTACGCCTCGCGCTCGTCGAAGTCGCCTATAAGGGCGCGTGCGAAGTCGTGCGGGTCGAAGTCCTTCAAATCGTCCATACCCTCGCCCACGCCGATCTTCAGCACGGGAAGCTCAAGCTCGTGGCTCACGGCAAGCGCGATGCCGCCCTTCGCCGTACCGTCGAGCTTGGTGACAACGATGCCGTCGAGGGAAAGCGAGTTGTTGAACTCGCGCGCCTGTTGCAGGCCGTTTTGGCCGGTCGTCGCATCGATGACGAGCACGGTGTAGACTGGCAGCTGTGAACGCTTGCGCACGACGTTCACAACCTTCTCGAGCTCGCGCATAAGGTCGGCAGAGGTATGCAGGCGACCTGCGGTGTCGATGAGCACCAGATCCGCACCCGTTTCCTCCGCACGCTCGATCGTGGCGTAGCACACGCTCGCAGGGTCGCTCCCCCGTTCGCGCTCGACAACCTCGACATCGGCACGGCGCGCCCAGACCTCAAGCTGCTCAATCGCAGCAGCGCGGAAGGTGTCGGCGCTGCCCAAGATAACGTTACGGCCCGCATCGGAGGCTTCCTTGGCAAGCTTGCCGACGGTCGTCGTCTTGCCCGTGCCGTTGATGCCCACGAAGAGCACGAGCGCGGGATCGCCGCCGAAGACCTCTTCCCCGCCCTCGGTAAACGTGCTCGCGATCTGCTCGTTCAGCATATCGAGCACAGCGTAGGCGTCGGGAAGCGCCTTGCGCGTCGCCTGGTCGCGCAGGTTCTCTACGATGGAACTCGCCGCCGGGGCGCCGACATCGCTTAAGATGAGCGTCTCCTCGAGCCCGTCCCAAAACTCGTCGTCCAAGTCCGGCCCACGGTCGAGCAGGACGTTCATCTGCTCCTTGAATTTATCACGCGAGCGCGAAAGACCCTCGCTGATGCGATCGAAAAAGCCCATAGTCAATCCTTTCAGGAAAACGAAGAGGCAGGTGAAGCGCCTCGGAATCTTCTGCAACACAGCATAGCAAAGAAACGCCCCCGACATCCGAAAATGCCGAGGGCGTTGACAACACGTAGACGGAAGCGCGAATTAACGAACCGCGCGAGTCATCTCCTCCGTTGGAGGAAGCTCGGGGTCGTACAGGTGGCAGGCGCACCGATGGTTTTCCTTCACCTCGCGCAGCTCGGGAACCGAGTTCCCGCATACGCCGAGGCGCTTGAAGCAGCGGCCCGCGAAACGGCATCCCGGGGGCGGGTCGATCGGGGAGGGAACATCACCTTGCAAGATGATGCGCTCGCGCTTCGATTTCGGATCGACCGCAGGGATAGCGGAAAGCAGCGCCTGCGTGTAGGGGGACAACGGGTCGGCATACAGCGACTTCTTCGGGGCGATTTCCATCATCTTGCCCAAATACATGACACCGACGCGGTCGGAAACGTGTTTCACGACGTTCAAGCCGTGGGCGATGAACAGGTACGTGAGCCCGAACTCCTCTTTCAAGTCGTCGAGCAAGTTCAAAACCTGCGCCTGAATGGACACGTCGAGCGCGGACACGGGCTCGTCGCACACGATGAGCTTCGGGTTCACCGCAAGCGCGCGTGCAATGCCGACGCGCTGGCGCTGGCCGCCTGAGAACTCGTGCGGGTAGCGGTTGCGCATGTAGTTCGCAAGGCCGACGCATTCGAGCAGCTCGTTCACACGGTCCTCGACCTTATCCTTCGGCACGATGTTGTTCGTGATCATCGGCTCGGCGATGATGTCGCCGATGCGCATGCGCGGATTGAGCGACGCATACGGGTCCTGGAAGATGAGCTGGATGTCCTTGCAGTAGTTCTTGCGCTCGGAATCCTTCATCGCGGTGAGGTCTTTGCCCTCGAAGATGATCTTGCCGCTCGTGGGCTTGAGCAGGTTCACGAGCATCTTGCCGACCGTCGTCTTGCCGCAACCGGATTCGCCGACGAGGCCGAACGCCTCGCCCCTCTTAATCTGGAACGACACGTCGTCGACGGCGTGCACGTACGACGTCGCTTTGCCGAAGAAGTTGGTTTCGGCGGCGAACAGCTTCGTCAGGTGCTGCACATCGAGCAACACATCGGAATCCGCCGCGCTGTCGGCAGCGGGCTTCTGGGCAGCGTTATCGCTCATCGGCTTTCCCCTCCTCTGCTTCCTGCGTCTCGTCGCCCATGATGAGAGCGGCGGCAGTGCTCACCTCGCGCGCGGCCTCGACGGCTGCGCGAGCCTTTTCCTCGTTCTTCTCGACTTCGGCGGCGTTCTTCGCCTTGCCCGATTCCTCCTCATAGAGGAAGCAGCGCACCTTGTGGTCGCCCACCTGCACCAGGTCGGGCACCTTCTCGCGGCAAATCTGCATACAGTTGTCGCAGCGGTCGGAGAAATGGCATCCGGGAGGCATCTCGAGCGGATTCGGCACCATGCCCTTGATCATGTAGAGGCGCTTCGAATCGTCGTCTTCCAAACGGGGAATCGACTTCAGAAGGCCGAGCGTATAGGGGTGCATAGGGTTGTCGAACAGCGAGCGCACCTCGGCTTCTTCCACGACCTGGCCGCAATACATGACGACGACGCGATCGGCGGTTTCGGAGACGACACCGAGATCGTGCGTGATCAGGAGAACGGCCATGTCAGTATCCTCGCGAAGGCGGCGAAGCAGGTCGAGGATCTGCGCCTGGATCGTCACGTCGAGCGCCGTGGTGGGCTCGTCGGCAATGAGAAGCTTGGGGTTGCACGCAAGCGCCATGGCGATCATGACGCGCTGGCGCATGCCGCCCGACATCTGGTGCGGATAGTCGCGCACGCGGGCCTCAGGGCTCGGGATGCCGACCTTGCGCAGAAGGTCGATCGCGCGCGTGAGCGCTTCCTTCTTGGAAATCTTCTCGTGCGTGCGAATGGCCTCGACGATCTGGTCGCCGATGCGGTACACGGGGTTGAGCGACGTCATGGGCTCCTGGAAGATCATGGCCATGTCGTTGCCGCGCATCTCGCGGTATTCCTTCTCGGAGAGCGTCGTCAGGTCCTTGCCGTCGAACTCCATCGAGCCGTCGGCGACGTGGCCGGGTTCGGCCAGAAGGCCCATAATCGACAGGCTCGTGACCGACTTGCCCGAGCCGGATTCGCCCACGATGGCGAGGATCTCCCCTTCGTCGACCGAGAACGTCACGTCGTCGACGGCGCGGACGACGCCGCGCTTGACGGGGAACTCAGTGCAGAGGTTCTTCACTTCAAGCAACATCGGGCTACCTCTTCCTCGACTTCGGATCCAAACCGTCGCGAATACCGTCGCCGAGTAGGTTGAATGCAAGCACAGTAAGCGTGATGGCGAGACCAGGGAAAATCATAAGCCACGGAGCGCGGAAGAGCTCGTTGCGGCCGCGTCCGAGCATGTCGCCCCATTCGGCGTCGGGCGGCTGCACGCCAAGGCCCAAGAAGCCGAGGGCCGCGCAGTCGAGGATGGCCGACGAGATGCCGAGCGTCGCGCGGACGATGATCGAGGGCAGCGCGTTCGGGAGCACATGGCGGAACACGATGGCGAAGTTCGAGTTGCCCATGACGCGCGCGGCGGCGACGTAGTCGTTCTCCTTGATGGAGAGGATCTCGGAGCGCACGATACGCGCGTATTCGGGAATGGCGACGAAGCCGATAGCCACAACCGCCTTCTCGATGCCCTGGCCAAGCGCAGCCATGATGGCGATGGCGAGCAGAATCGACGGGATGGAGAGCATCATGTCCATGATGCGCATGATGACCGTGTCCCATTTCCCGCCCTTGTAGCCGGCGATCGCGCCCAGAACGACGCCGAGCGACAGCGAGATGGCCACGGCCGCCAGGCCGACGACGAGGGTAATCTGGGTGCCGACGAGCACGCGGCTGAAGATGTCGCGGCCCTGAAGGTCGGTGCCGAACCAGTGCTCGGCCGAAGGGCCCTGCGCGGAATGCGCGAGGTTCTGCTCGTAGGGATCGTAGGGCAGCACGCCGGGAACGAGCTTCGTCACAACGGCGATGACCACGAGAACGAGGATGAAGATGGCCGACACGAGCGCCGCCTTGTTGGAGACGATGCCGTCGATGACGTCCTTCCAGATGCTCTCGCGCTTTTCAACCACAGGCGCTGCTGCGGCGTTCGAATCGAGTTCGCCGGCGCCTTCGGTCGCGAGAACCGTTTTCTTGCTCATCTCGATCACCCCTCTTCCTTCGCACCGTACTTGATGCGGGGATCAAGCCATGCGTAGACGATGTCGACAAGCAGGTTCATGATGACGAAGATGACCGCGACGAGCAGTACGATGCCCTGCACCACCGGGAAGTCGCTCTTGAGCACGCAATCGACAGCGTATTTGCCGATGCCCGGCCATGCGAACACCGTTTCGGTGAGCAGCGCGCCGCCGAGGAGGCTGCCGAACTGCAGGCCGATGACGGTGGAGACGGGCAGCATCGCGTTACGCAGCGCGTGCTTGATGTTCACCGAGCGCTTGGTCAAACCCTTCGCACGAGCAGTGCGGATGTAGTCGGCATTCAACGTTTCGAGCATGGAGGAGCGCGTCATGCGCGTGATGATCGCCATAGAGTACAGCGACAGCGCGAGCGTCGGCAGGATGAGGTGCACGAGCACGTCGCCGAGCGCGGTCCAGTCGCCCTTCATGATCGTATCGAGGATGAAGAAGCCCGTGCCGCCCGTCGGCTGGAGAAGCGGCGTCACGCGGCCGGACGACGGCAGGATGTGCAGCGTCGCCGAGAACAGCAAGATAAGCAGGATGCCGGACCAGAAGATCGGCATCGACACGCCGATGAGCGCGATGACCATGCTCACGTTGTCGGCGAGCCTGTTCTTCTTCACCGCGGCGAGCACGCCGAGCGCGATGCCGCATACCGATGCGACGATGATGGCGCAGATGGCGAGTTCGGCCGTTGCCGGGAAGCGTGACGCGATCTCGGCCGCGACGGAGGTGTGCGTGTAGTACGACGTACCCAGGTCGCCTTGGATCGCCGACACCAAGAAGTTGACGTACTGCATCCAGATCGGATCATCGAGTCCGTAGTCAGCCCGCCACGCGGCCATCGCCTCGGGCGTCGCATGCTCGCCGAGAACGACGGGAGCAGGGTCGGACGCCAAGACGCGCGTGATGAAGAAGATGATGATCGTCACACCCAGCAGCACGGGAATCACCATAAGGATTCTCTTGAGGATGTATTTGAGCACCTTGTTCCTTTCGAAAGAGCCCCGTCTCGTCTGACTCGGGGCTGTAAAGACGCAGGTTGCGGATCCTGCCTGGAAGCGAATCCCCGTCATTCGACTCCAGGCAAGCCGCACCTCTGCGCAAAACGGGGCGCGCGAAGCGGACAACCCACTTGCGCGCCCCGGAAAAGGGCAAAACTCAGGGAAACGGTTCTACGCTTCCTTGGAAACGCCCTTGAAGAAGACGACTCCCGTCGGGTGATAGTAGAAGTCCTTCACCTTCGGGCTGTAGCCGAGCAGGTTCTTACCATGGGAGATGAGCACCCACGGCTGCTCCTCAGCGACCATTTCCTCGCACTTCTTGTAGATCGCGTCGCGGTCGTCGCCGTCCGGCGTGTCGATGCCCTGGGCGATGAGCTTCTTGTACTCGGCGTTGTTCCAGTGAGCCACGTTCATGGACTTGTTGGAGTCCGCGAGCAGGTTCATGAAGTTGTCCGGGTCGCCGTTGTCGCCCGTCCAGCCGTAGAAGCAGATGTCGTAGGGATCGGTCTGAACCTTCGACTTGTAGGTGGTCCAGTCGTACTGGGTGATGTTCACCTTGACGCCGACCTTGTCCAGGTAGCCCTGGATCATGTTGGCGAGCTCGACGCCGCCCTTGGCGTTGTAGGGACGGGCGGTGGAGTAGGTGATGCAGGTGAGCTCGGTGACGCCCTTCGCGGAAAGCGTGGCCTTCGCAGCATCCGGGTCGTACGCGGTCTGCTTGATGTCCTTGTCGTAGGGAGCCATCCACAGCGGCATGACGGAGTTCGCGACGGAAGCGTAGTCGCCGTAGATAGCGGTGACCATTTCCTCGACGTTGATCGCCTGGGCGATGGCCTTGCGGACTTCCTTGTCGGCGCAGATGCCGCCCTCGTCGGTGTTGAACGCCATGTAGTTGATGGTCATGCCGTCCTCAGCGAAGAGCTCGTAGCCGCCGTCGATGATCTGGTTGGCGGAAGAGGGGTCGACCGAGGAGATGATGTCGCACTCGCCGTTCAGAAGCGAGGTGATGCGGGTGTTTCCCTCGGCGATGACCTTGAAGATGATGTTCTTGGTCTTCGGGGCGTTGTCCTTGTCCCAATAGTCCTCGTTGGCCTCGAGGGTGATGGAAGCGGACTTCGTCCAGTCGACGAACTTGTAGGGGCCGGTGCCGACGGGCTTCTCGATCGGCTTGCCGGCGGCATCGTCGATGGCCTTCGGCGACACGATCGGGGAAGCGAGGCACATGGCCAGGTTCTTCAGGAACGACGTGTTCGCGGCGCGCATGGTGAACTTCACGGTCTTGTCGTCGACGGCTTCGACTGTCTTCACGCCCAAGTTCGCGGCTTCCTCGCCGAAGACGAAGGAGGCGTAGGGCATGTCGGAGTTGCGGTTCGGCTCGAGCAGGCGCTCGACGGACTTCACGACGGCAGCGGCGTTGAACTCCTCGCCGTCATGGAACTTGATGCCCTCGCGCAGCTTGATGGTGTAGGTGAGCATGTCGTCGGAGATTTCCGGCAGCTCGGCGGCGAGCAGCGGCTGGACCGTCGCGTCCTTCGCGCCGTAGCCGTAGAGGCCCTCATGGATGTTGCAGGAAACGATGGCGGATTCGCCGTCGTCGAAGTACGCCGGGTCGAGAGCGCGCGGATCGGCAGTGAGGCTGTAGGTGATGCTCTCGGCAACGCCCGAGCCGGAAGCGGACGAGTCGCTCTTCTTCTCACTGGAACCGGAGTTGCTCGAGCAGCCGGCCATGCCAATGACGGCGGTGCTCGCAACAGCGGTGCCGAGCAGGCCCATGAACTGGCGCCTGCTGACTTGCAGCTTGCTTTCTTCCATTGGATTTCTCCCTTCCCATTTCGACCCGATCGTTCGCCGACGGGCCGTCGCACAGCTTCCTGTACCGTGCTTTCCCACGAATTCCTAAGAACAGCTAGTAATTCGTATCGATACACTTTAGCGCAGCAAAGCACGCGCGCGTGCCACGAGTGGGGATTTTTTGGACTATTTATTCGCTTTTTACCGTCAACGGCGGGAAAAGGCAGGTAAAGAATGGGTAGCTGGCGATTCAAGGAAACATGATCGAAACATACGGAGGGCGCGCCGGAGGGTGCCTCCCCTATCTGGCGCGCCCTCCCCGCCCTCGATGCGGCTACTCGGCGTACTGCAGCGCGCGGTCGAGCTTCTGGCTGATCACCTTCGTGACGCCGTCGGCCTGCATGGAGACGCCGAAGAGCACGTCTGCAGTCTCCATCGTGCGACGCTGGTGCGTGATCATGATGAGCTGCGTGGTGCCGCGAAGCGATTCCACAAACGCGACGAGGCGGCGCAGGTTCGTGTCGTCGAGCGCCGCTTCAACCTCGTCTAAGATATAGAACGGCGTCGTGCGGATGCGGTAGACCGCGAACAGGAGCGCGATCGCGGTGAGCGACTTCTCGCCGCCGGACATAAGCGACATCTTCGTGATGCGCTTGCCGCGCGGCTGCGCCGAGACCTCCACGCCCGTGTTCTCCATATCGTCGGGGTCGACGAGGGACAGATGCGCCGTGCCGCCGGGGAACAGCGTGGAGAAGATTTCCTGGAAATTGGCGTTCACCGCCTCGTAGGTTCTCGCGAAATCGTCTTTCATGCGCGCATCGATGACGCGGTTGATCTTCGCGAGCGCCTTACGCGCGCCGTCGAGGTCGGCAAGCTGGCTTGCCAGATAGTCGTAGCGCACCTTGAGTGCGTCGTACTCGTCGGCGGCATCGGGATTGATCGTGCCTAAGTTGGCGATGCGGCGGCGCAGCTTGAAGGCGGCATCCTCCACTTCGTGGCGGTTCTCGAGCTCGGGGCACGCAAGCGCCGTCTCGAGCGGCGTGCGGCAGCCGTGGACGATCTCGTTGACCGCAGCCTCGACCTGCACCTCCAGACGCCCCTTGTCCACGCGTGCAGCGCTCATGCGCTCGCTGGCCGCGTCGTAGGCGTCGTGAGCCGCGCGCGCCTTCGAGCGCGCCTCGTTCGCCTGGGCATGCAGCCCCGATTGGGAATCCTGCGCCTGCGTCGCCTTGTCCTCCAAGTCGACCGTCCAGCGGCGGGCGCTCTGCGCGAGCTCCTCGAACACCGCAAGCAGAGGCTCGATGCGGGATGCGGAAAGCTCCTTCGCACGATGGGCCAAACGCTGCGTCTTCGCCTGGGCGGCGAGCTGGGCGAGCTCCCCCACGCGCGCATCGCGGACGCGGATGGTGTAGGTCTCGCGTTCCACAAGCGTCACCGCGGCGAGCCTGGCCTCAGAGAGCGCATCAGTTGCCTGCTGGGCGGCATCGCGCAAGGGAGCGGCGGCATCGAGCGCGGCGGCAAGACTTTCCTTCACGCCTTCCAGCTCATGCCCGAGCTCGTCGGCCAAGCGCGCATATTCTTCCACGTCGGGGCGTGCCTTCGCGATGATCTGCTCCGCCTCCGAGCGTTGCCGCTCGACGTTTTCGAGCTCGTGGCGAGTCGAAGTGAGCTTGCGCGCGGCGGCGTCGGCAGCGGCGCGCGCGGCGTCCGACTTGCCCTTGGCGGCAGCGAGCTCCTGGCTTTTCGCGAGGCTTTCCCCTTGCGCCGTACGCAGGGCAGCGTCGGCGGCATCGGCAGCCTCCTTCGCCTTTTGCGTCACCTCCTTCGCAATGACAAGCTCGCGGGAAAGTTCCTCAAGCCTGCGAGCGCGCGCGAGGGCTCCCTGTCCCCCATCGTCGACATGGCGACCGGCGACCACCTTGCCCGTCGGCCACACGATGCACCCGTCCGGCGTGACAAAACGCAGGCCGAGCGTGTCGGCCTCATGGGCAGCGAGCGCCTCCTCAAGGTTTTCGCACACGACGACATCGCCGAGGAGCGCGCGGACCGCACGGGCGGACGACTCGGGGAACGAAAGACCCGCGAGGAGCGCCCAGCCCAACGCGTTCGAGGGTCGTGCTGAGGCATCAGGCGTGGAGACCCCGTTCGCATCGTCGCGCAAGACAAGCGTCACCTCGCCGTTTTTCCCTTCGGCGGCAAGCGCGGCGACCATGCTTGCCGCATGCGACCCATCAGCCACGAGGAGCGCTGCCACGTCGGCGCCGAGAAGGTGCTCGACGAGCGCTTCCTGCCCTTCGGGAGCAGAGATTTCGTGGGAAAGCGGCGCAACTGCGGCGTCGAAGGCGGCAGCATTGCTCGCGAGCCATTCGAGCGCTGGGCCCTGGGCCTTCGCGGATGCCCGCTCAACTTCGCGCAACGCTTCGATCGAGGCAGCGCAGGCGCGCTCGGCGTCGTTTGCCTCGTCGCGGGCGGCACGTGCCGCCTCGGCAGCGCGCACAGCCTCGCCCACGTGCATGCGGGACTCCTTCTCGACCTGCTCGAGCGCCGAGAGCTCTTCGGCGAGCTTTTGGGCGTGGGCCTCCGCCTGGGAAGCCTCGGCCTGGGCGCGGTCGAACTGAAGGGTTAGCTCCTGGGTATGCCCCTCGATGATCTTCATGTGCGCGAGCCCGTTCGTGAGGGCCTCTTTGAGCTCGGCGTGCTTGGCGCGGGCCGAGTTGATGCGCGACTCCAAATCGCGGCTCGCGCGGCCGAGCTCGGTTGCGCGCTTTTCGGTCTCGGCACGCCTCGACGTCACGTCCGCATGGTCGGCAGCGAGCCGCGACACCTTCT
Organism: uncultured Ellagibacter sp.; assembly: GCF_934636505.1. Classification (GTDB taxonomy): domain Bacteria; phylum Actinomycetota; class Coriobacteriia; order Coriobacteriales; family Eggerthellaceae; genus Ellagibacter. The sequence goes on along the minus strand of NZ_CAKUAL010000023.1, from coordinate 14,550 downwards.
CTTCGGCTTGCGCACGCTCGGCCTGCACGCTTGCAAGCTGGGCGTTTACGGCATCAAGGTCGGCTTGGGCGGTCTTTGCGCGAGCGGCGTTGGCCTCAAGCGACACCGCAAGCTCGCCCGCACGGGAGGTCGCTGCACGCTTGCGCTCGCGCATGACGAGCTCGGCGGACTCGATGCGCTCGACGGCGCTCGAAGCCTGGCGATGCTGGCGCGTGAGCTCGCCGGCGCTAGCCCCCTCTTGGCGGATCTTCTCCTGCAGCGCCTCGGCAGCAGCTTCCGCGGTCGAAATCTCCGCGCGCTTCGCCTCGAGCTCGGCCGCGACGGCTTCTTCGCGGGCCGTGGCAGCGGCGTGCTTTTCCTGCAGCTGGCGCAGATCGTCGACGGCAAGCTTGAGCTTCAGCTCGGAGAGCTCGGCGGAAAGCCCAATGTAGGTGCGGGCGCGCTTCGCCTTGCGCTCGAGCGGCTTCAGTTGACGTTCGACCTCGGCGGTCACGTCGCGCACGCGCGCGAGATGCTGATCCATCTGGGCCAGCTTGCGCTCGCTTTTCGCCTTACGCTGCTTGTGCTTGAGCGTTCCCGCGGCCTCTTCGATGAGCGCGCGGCGGTCTTCGGGCTTCGATTGCAGGATGGAATCGAGGCTGCCCTGCGAGATGATGGAGTGCGTACCCGTCCCAAGCCCCGAGTCGTGAAGGATGTCGAGCACATCCATGCGACGCGCCACCGTGCCGTTGATGAGGTATTCGCTCTCTCCCGAGCGGTACATACGGCGCGTGATCGCGACTTCGTCGTAGTCGACAGGAAGCGTGCCGTCGGAGTTGTCGAGCACCAAGTCGACTTCTGCAAGCCCCGCCGCACGTCGGGCGGAGGAGCCGGCGAAGATGACGTCTTCCATGGCCTGTCCGCGCAGATGCTTGGCGTTGCGCTCGCCGAGCACCCACAGCACGGCATCCGAGATGTTCGATTTGCCCGATCCGTTCGGGCCCACGATCGCCGTGATGCCCGGCTCGAGCGTGAGCGCGCTTCTGTCGGCAAAGGACTTGAAGCCCTTGAGGACGAGGGATTTGAGGTGCATTCGCTAGCCCTGCTTCTTCTGAAGGCGTGCGGCTTCCTTCTCCGCCTTGATGCGGGCACGCTCGGAGGCCTTCTCAGCCTTCGCATGCGCTGCGGCTTCTTTTTCGGCAGCGCGGGCGGCTGCCTTCTCGGCCTTGGCCTGCGCTGCGGCCTCCTCCTTGGCGGCGCGCTCCTCCTCGGTGAGCCCGAGCCCGAAGAACTCGCCGAGGCGCGCGAGCGTGCTCTTCGCAGCCTGGCTCTCGGCCTCCTTCTTCGTGCGACCGGTGCCGCGGGCAAGTCCCTGGTCACCCGCATAGACCTGAGCGACGAACGTGCGGTCGTGCGGCGGGCCCTGCGTCTCGATCAGCTTGTAAGTCGGCGTGATGCCGCCCTCCTGCAGCTTCTCCTGAAGGGCGCTCTTGGGGTTTTCGGGCTGCGCGGCCAAATCGAGCGACATATGCGGGATGAGCGTGCGGCGCACGAACTTCACCGCGGCGTCGATTCCGCCGTCAAGGTAGAGCGCAGCAACGACTGCCTCGTAGACGTTCTCGAGCGCGGAGTGAAGGCCTCGCTTGCCCGTGCCCGTCTCAGAGGAGCCGAACACGATGATGTCGGCGAAACCGAGCTTCGCAGCCACATCCGAAAGGCTCGACCCCGCGACGAGCGCCACCTTGATGCGGGTGAGCCCGCCCTCGTCGATCTCGTGGAAGCTGTCGAACGCGATCGCCGCGACGATGGCGCCCACGATGGAGTCGCCCAAGAACTCCAGGCGCTCGTAGGAGTATTTGACCGGACGGCCCTCCGTCGCCGAAGGGTGCGTGATTGCCGAAAGGAGCAGCTGCTCCTGTTTGAATTCATAGCCCAAGATTTCCTGGGCGCGTGCGAGCTTTTCCTGCTGTTCTTCAGTCATCGACATGCTGATATCGGACCACCTTGCGCCTATCGTGCCTTCTGATTGCTTAAACGTTTATTCTACCTGTTCAGAATTATTTGCGTCGGAGCCTGCGAGCGTCTGCGCGATTATTTCAGAAACGTTCTCCCGGGCGGCGCGAGCGGTCACGAGGATGCCGTTCTTCACCGCCTTCGCGTTCGAAGAGCCGTGCCCAACGACGACGGCGCCCTTGCAGCCTAGAAGCGGCGCGCCGCCGTAAGTGTCGGCGCTCATACGGTCTTTCAGCTCGTAGAGCTCGCTTTTGAGCGCGAGCGCGCCGATCTTTGCCTTCGCCGAGGACATCATGGCTTCCTTCACCATCTTGAAGAGCACCTTCGATGTGCCCTCGATGGTCTTGAGGGTCACATTGCCGGTGAAGCCGTCGCACACCACAACGTCGAAATCGCCCGTGAGGATATCGCGTCCCTCAGCGTTGCCCGCAAAGCCCGGCACCTGCTTGGCCATGAGCGCATACGTCTTGATCGCGAGGTCGTTGCCCTTTTCCTCCTCCTCGCCGATGTTGAGAAGGCCGATGCGCGGGTTCGGGATACCCAAGATGCGCTCGGCGTAAATACCTGCCATGCGGGCGAACTGCACGAGATAGGCAGGCTTGCAGTCGGCGTTCGCGCCCACATCGCACAGAAGCACCGGGTGGGACGGCGCGGGAAGGGGCATGGCGAGAGCTGGGCGCTGCACGCCCTTCACACGCCCGACCACGAGGGTCGCGGCGGCGAGGCATGCGCCCGTAGACCCTGCGGAGAAAAAGCCCGCTGCCTGGCCCTCCTTCACCAAACGGCAGCCGACCACGATCGAGGAGTCCTTCTTCTGCCGCACGGCGCGGGCGGGGTGCTCGCCCATATCGATCACCTGGGTGGTAGCGTGCGCTTCGCAGCGCTCATGGCTCGCAGCGAACGGGGTCACCACCTCGTCAGGCCCGCACAAAACGATCTTGAGCGCAGGATCGGCTTCAAGCGCTGCTGCGACACCTTCGAGCACGACGGAGGGCGCGTTGTCGCCGCCCATGGCGTCAACTGCAAGAACGGTTCCGGGAAACGCCTCGGCCGCAGCGCGCGCAGCGGCCAGTTCGCGAGATTTCCTTCCCAAGGTGAACTCCTATCCGGCAGACGCGATTGCACCCACCTCGTGAAAAAGCCTCCCGTCCGCGCGCAAGGGCGCACGGAAATGGGAGGCTCCAGGCTTGCCTATGTTAAGAAGCTAGGTCGGACTCGGCGAGCCCGCAAGCCGCTATTCGGTCTCGATGACTTCGCGGTTCTTGTAGAAGCCGCAGTTCGGGCACACGCGATGCGGAAGCTTCACTTCGCCGCACTGCGGGCACACGGAACGAGAAGGTGCGTCGATGCGGTCGTTAGCGCTGCGACGAGTATGGGTGCTTGCACGACCCGTTTTTTGCTTAGGTACTGCCATGATCTAGCTCCTTTGTAAAACATCGGACGGATTTCCGAACCGCCCGCTTATCACTGGGTAAACACGCGAAGAGATATGATAGCAAAGAGAAACGAGCGGCGCAAGGCCTTGTGCGCGTTTTCGCCTCAGCTTACCACATAATGCGCAGAAAATCGCAAACGCCATTTCGACGGACGCGCTGAAAAAAATGAGCACGATTGAGCTTAATCGGCCGATTCGTCGGAATCGAACGAGAAGTTCGCAAGCGCCGCGAAGGGGTTCTTCGCCAGCTCGAACTCGTCGGGCCCGTCGGATTTTTCCTTCTCGCACCCACACGGCCCCTCGTTCAAGTTGGCACCGCAGGTGGGGCACAGGCCCTTGCAGTCCTCGTCGCACAGAGGAACGAGCGGCAGCTCGAACACGATGGCCGCAACGACGAGGGACTCCATATCGAGCACGTGGTTCGCGGGCAGACGGTCGAACTCGTCCTCGTCGGCACCTTCGGGAATCTCCGCGCCGTCGAGCAGGAAGTATCCTTCGATTTCACCCTCGACATCGAAGACCGCATCCTCAAGGCAGCGCGCGCAATCGGTGCACGCCTCACCCGTAACGCTCCCCGTGACGAGCAGCGCGTCGCCTGTGTTGGAGACGTCGGCATGCCACGAAAGCGGCTCACTGAAGCGGTACGAGTCGGGACCACACTCGAACTCATCAACGGCAACAGTGCCCTCGAACTGGGCAAACTCTGCAGGCGAGAATAGCTCGGCGGGAACCTCGAGGGAAAGCGAATCCCCCGAGACGACGCGCAGGGAGCTTTTAACGCTAGAAAGCTCGTCCATTAGCCGCGACCGACGTTGGTCGACCCGGCATTCAGGCGATCTCGGCAACGGCGCACGTTGCCGAGAAGCGTGTCGAGGCTCTGCTCAACGTGGCCGAACACCTCGTCGGCGTAGTCTTCCGCGCCGGCGCGCGTCTGACGCTCGAGCTCGCGGGCATCGGCCAAGATGGTGTCGGCCTGCTGCTGGGAGATGCGCACGATCTCCTGCTCGGAAGCGATGGTCATCGCCTGGCTGCGCGCGTCTTCGATCATGCGGTTCGCTTCGGCTTCCGCATCATCGAGAAGGCTCTGGCGCTCGCGCACGATCTGGCGCGACTGCGCGAATTCGCTCGGGAACGTGTCGCGGATCTCGTCGATGATCTCGAAAGCGGCGGACACGTCAACCTGGCGAAGGTTGTTCTTGCCGAAAACTGGCTTTGCATCCTCAAGCAAAATCGAGAGTTCCTCGAGAAGACCCAAGACCCCGGTTTCGTCCATGTTATTCCTTCCAACCTGCTGTTATGCAGCGTTTAATCTGCGCTTCGTGTGCTGCGCTTTGTGCGCACATGAGTCCACTTATCATATCACGACGCCCTGATTTGGCAAAACGCACCACAGAGCATTCATAAGCCCCAGCTGGGCTCAGACGCAAAGTAATACGTGCGCTCGCCGCGCGCGCTACCCGAGCATATCCGCCAAGCGCAGGATATCGACCGCCGTCTCGCCGTATTTCTTGCGGGAAGAAAGCGCGAACCCGCACGCCATCTCCGCCTCGTCGGCATCGGCGTTCGTCGAGAGCGCATGCTCGTACACCACGATCGCGTCGCCCGAGACTGCCCCCGCCTTCGCAAGATTCGCCACCATCCCAAGGGACTCCGCCGCGGCAAGCGCGTAGGGTGGATCGAGAAACACCAGGTCGAACGCGGGACGTTGACGCAGCGGCGGCTTCTCGAGCACATCGGCGCGCACGAGACGGGCACGGCGCGGCTCAAGGCCGAGCGTGCGCATGTTCCCCGAAACCACGGACGCTGCCGCGCCATCGCGCTCGAAGAAGCACGCCGATGCAGCGCCGCGGGAGAGCGCCTCAAGGCCTAGTGCCCCCGACCCCGCGAAGGCGTCGAGCACGACCGCCCCCTCAAGGCCCCCGCGCGCAGAGGCGAGCACACTCATCAGCGACTCGCGCACGCGGTCGGTCGTCGGGCGCGTACCGTCCCCCTTAGGGGCCTTAATGACACGGCCGCGATATTCACCTGCGATGATTCTCATGCTATCCGCCTTCCCCGGCGCGCGCGGCGCCGAGCAGCAACCGTACCTCCCGCCCGAGCGCCGCGTGATCGGCGGCGGCAAGGTCGGGGTCGTTTTCCAAAAGCTCGCGCGCGTCGGCATGGGCCGCTTCGATAAGCCCACCATCGCGCACGACGTTCACCAGCTTCAACACCGAGGCGCCGCTCTGGCGATTGCCCAGGATATCGCCTTCGCGGCGAAGCGACAAGTCGATGCGGGCGAGCTCGAAGCCGTCGTCGCAGGTCTCCATCGCGCGAAGGCGTTCGAGAGCGACGTCTTGCTTCGATGCCGACACGAGGAACACCTGGGCGGGTTTCTCGCCGCGACCGACGCGACCGCGCAGCTGGTGGAGCTGCGAGAGACCGAAGCGGTCGGCGTCCTCCACGATCATGACGGTCGCGTTGGGAACGTCCACACCCACCTCGATGACCGTGGTGGCGACCAGAACCTGCGTCTCGTTATCATGGAATCGCTGCATGACCTGCTGTTTTTCGGAAGATGGCAAGCCGCCGTGCAAAAGCTCGACCTTCCAATCGAAAAACGTGCTCCCCTGGAGCATCTCCGCCTCGCGCGCCGCCGCGGCCACGTCGTCGTGCTCCAGGTCGGCGTCGTCCTCGATGGCGACCATCGGGTGGTACGCCCCGCCGTCGGTCTCTTCGCGAGATGCGGCGGCACTCTCCCCCGCCATCGCGTCGCGCTCTTGGGTGTCCTTGCCCACAAGCGGGCACACGACATACACCTGCTCGCCGCGCCCAAGCGCCTCGCGGGCAGCGTCGTAGGCGTACCCGCGCTCCGACTTCGCGAGCACGCGCGTCGTGCGGCGCGCCGCGTCGTGCGGTCGATGCTTCAGATACGTGAGCGTCAAGTTCCCGAACAGCGCAAGCGCAAGCGTGCGCGGAATCGGCGTCGCCGTAAGGTAGAGAGCGTCGGGCGCGTCGCCCTTGGCGAGCAGTTTCGCACGCTGGGCTACGCCGAAGCGCTGCTGCTCGTCGATCACGGCGAGCGTGAGATTGCTCGGGCGCACGTCGTCCTCGAGCAGCGCATGCGTGCCGATGAGCACGTCGAGGCTGCCCTCGGCGAGGCGGGAGAGCATCTCCGCGCGCTCGGATTCCGAGGTTGACCCGGTGAGCACCGCATGGGTGATACCCGCCGCGTCGAAAAGTTTCCCCAGGCTGCGCTCGTGCTGCTGCGCGAGGACCTCGGTCGGTGCGAGAAGCAGCGCCTGCCCGCCCGTATCGACCGCAGCCGCGATGGCGAACGCCGCCACGACGGTCTTGCCCGTGCCCACGTCACCTAAAAGCATGCGGTTCATCGCGTGCGGCTGCGCCATCTCGCCGAGGATGTCGAGCCGAGCCTGCTGCTGCTCGTCGGTGAGCGTGAACGGAATCGCCGCATCGAGCGCCTGCATGCGCGGGCCCGCGATCTCGTGCGCCGTGGGCACATGGCCGCGGCTGCGAGCCGCCCCTTGCTGCATGAGGTGGAGCTCAAGCAGGAGCACTTCCTCGTACGCCAAGCGGCGCCGCGCCTCATGGGCTTCAGCCAAGCTTTCGGGAAAATGGATTGCGCGAAACGCGACCTGACGGCTCACCAGGCGATACTTCACGCGAAGCTCCAGCGGCATCGGGTCGAGCACACCCTCGGCGAGCTCGAGCGCATTACTCACGAAACGCCGCATCAGCGCCGGCGTCACCTTCTCACCAGCGGGGTGCACGGGGATGACAAGGCCATGCGCAGGTGCATCGGACCCTTCAAGCGGAAGAATCTGCGGGTTCACCATTCGCTTGAAGCCGTAGTTGAACTCGATTTTGCCGGCAATCGCCACGCGCATGCCGGCGGAGAGCTGCTCGGCGAGCCACGGTTGGCGAAAGGCGGTCACGATCACGACGCCCGTAGAGTCAGTGACGCCAATCTCTACCAAGGTCAGGCGCGGTTTCGGGCGTTTGAGCTTGACATCGTGGATCACGCCCTCGATGGTGCATGATTCACCGATGCGCGCGGAGGCGGCGGTCTCGCGGGCGGAAAGGTCGATGTAGCGCCGCGGGAAATGCGTGATGAGCCCGCGGACCGTGCGAATGCCGAGCTTCTCGAGCGCCTTCGCGCGGGCGGGGCTCACGAGGCGCACACGGCTCACCGGCTCGTCAAGCCCGAGTGTCGCCTGCAGCCTATCGGGTATGTGGGAAGCTTTCGGCAAAATTTCCTTTCACAATGGAAGCCGACCAGCTTCCACTTCAACGTCGAAAATGTCGCGTCCGGCGGGGCGTCGTCGCGCGCAGTTCCGCACGACGCGAACAGCCCAGTGGGCTGTTCGCCAAAGCAGGACTGTCTGAGCACGACGATGCTCCGCCGGACGCTATCCGATTGAGTTGAAAAAGCCAGCCTACTCCACGGAGAACACGATCGGGTAGAGCGGCTGCTCGCCGCGGTGCGCGTCGACTTCCAGTTCGTCGAAGCGCGACTCGATGCGCTCCACCAAAGCATCCAGCTGCTCGTCCGAGAAGTCCTCGCCCGCAAGCAGCGTCAACGTGTCGGCATCTTCGGCCTCCATAGTATCGAGCAGCGACATCACGACATCCTCCACGCTCGAGCCGACAGCCTCGATCGAACCGTCGGCGATACCGATGACATCGCCGTTGTGGATGGGGTTGTCATGCGCGTCCTTGGAGTCCTTGATCGCCGTGGTGACCTCGCCGGTCTTCGTGTCGGCGAACGCGCTCGTCATGTTCTCGACGTTATCCTCGAGCGACGCGGTCTCGTCGGCGCTGAACAGCGCCGAGAACGCCTGAGGCACGCTCTTCGTGGGAACGACGGCGCAGGGAACCTCGGACAGCCCCGCCGCGCTTTGGGCGGCCATGATGATGTTGGAGTTGTTCGGCAGGATGATGACTGCGTCGGCGTTCACGCGCTCAACGGCGTCGAGCAAATCCTTCGTCGAGGGGTTCATGGTCTGCCCGCCCGACACCACGACGTCGACGCCGAGGCTCTCGAGAATCTTCGCCATGCCCGAGCCGGCGGCGACCGCCACGAACCCGAGCGGCTTGTGCTCAGAGCGTTCCTCTGCCGCAAGCTTCTCGTTGCGCTCGACGCTCTGAAGCTTCATGTTGTGGATGAAGACTTCCGAGATTTGGCCGCGCTCCAAGAAGTAATGGAGCACTTTGTCGGGCGTGTTGGAGTGAACGTGCACCTTGAACTTGGGTTTCTCGCCAACGCACAGCTCGCAGTCGCCCATCGTGGACAGGAAGTCGAGCGCCTCGTCCTTGTCGAGCACGTCGGAATCGACGAGGAACTCGTTGCAGTAGGTGTACTTGGAGCCCTCCCAGTCGTTGATCTGCTCGATCGCGACCTTCGGAGCCGCGCCGGCACGGGCAAGAGCGAGCTCGTCGCCAAGGGGGCCGGACTTGCCGAGCAGCGCTGCGGTGAACGCGTCAGCCAGGATGGCCAGGCCGAAGCCGCCGGCATCGACCACGCCGTTCTCCTTGAGCACCGGGAGCAGGTCGGGCGTACGCTTCACCGAAGCGTAGCCTTCCTCGACGATGGACTCGAGCGCCTCGTCGACGGAGAGCTTCTTCTTGCGCGCGTGCTTGGCAGCGGCGGCCATGTCCTTCACCACCGTGAGGATCGTGCCCTCGACCGGCTTGCGCACCGCCTGGAAAGCGACCTCGACCGCGCGGGCGAACGCCGCATCGATCGTCGCGGTGGAAACCTCCTCGGCCTCCGCACAGCCCTCGCACAAACCGCGGAGAATCTGCGAGGTGATGACGCCGGAGTTCCCGCGCGCGCCCATGAGGGCACCCGTGGTGATGGCGCGACGGACCTCGGCTACGCCCGCGTTCGCGGGAAGCTTCGCGATGTTGTCGACGACCGACTTCAGCGTGAGCGACATGTTCGTGCCGGTGTCACCATCGGGAACGGGAAACACGTTCAGGCGATTGATCTCTTCCTTGCGCTCGCTGAGCTGAGCAGATGCCGAAGCAATGGCGGCAAGGACGTCTGATCCGGTATAGGTTTGTGACATAGTGGAACGATCTCCTTAACAAGCAGGCCCGCACGCCGATGCGGCGCGCACCCGCAGAAACGATGCTATTTGCGGACCTTCACGCCTTGCACGTGGACCTCGACGCCGTCGAGCGGGACGCGCGCGTACTCCTTGAGCGCGAACGTGACCTGGTCGACGAGGTTCTGGGAAACGGCGCTGATGTTCGTGCCGTACTCGATGACGACGTAAAGCTCGACGTGGACCCCGGCGTCAGTGCTCGAAACAACCACGCCGCGGCGTAGGCGCGAGGCGGGCAGGATCTTCGCGATGCCGTCGACGGCGTTCGGAGCCGCCATGCCGACGACGCCGTAGCATTCGAGAGCCGCGTTGCCGACCATGTCGGCCAGAACGTCGTTGGCAACATGCAGGTTGCCAGGAATCGTTGTGCTCATGATGCTCCTTTCGCAACACGCGCGAAGCCTAATCGCCCGCGCGTAATCATCCAAAAAGGCAGTATAGCGCAAGGAAAAGCGCCCACGATAGCTGCCAGAACCCAGCGGCCGCTATTACACACGAAAAGTCCTTGAAACGAGCTGTCTGTTTGTGATATAGTAGTTAGGCTTTTTTGTCATCAACGGTTTTTAACCGGCACGTACACGGAGTTGAGAATTATGTCGAAGATTTGCGAAGTTTGCGGCAAGGCACCGTCTTTCGGTCGTAGCGTGAGCCACTCCCATCGAGTGACCAACCGCATGTTCCGTCCTAACATCCAGAAGGTCACCATCCGCGACGAGAAGGGCCGCGTCCGCAAGGCGAACGTCTGCACCAGCTGCATGAAGGCCGGCAAGGTCGAGCGCGCGTAAAAGCGCACTTCAATCGCGCAGTGGGTTCTGCCCTCGTCGCGATTGACCGCACTGCCATCTGGCACCAAAAGCAAAGCCCGCATCCGCGGGCTTTTTTGGGTTTGGGGGATAGCACGAGAACACGAAGCCCCCTCTTTCCTTGCGTGAGGAAAGAGGGGGCTTGGAAAAGCGTTTCTACGACGGTAGCACGATCAGCAGACGCTTGCAGTTGGGGCACTCACCAAGCGGCGCATGCGCCTTCAGGTCGATCAGGTGGCCTTCCTCGATCGGGGCGCGACAGGCGCCGCAGGCATTGTCGCGAAGAAGGGCAACTGCCACTCCCCCGCAGTGCTTTGCCGCACGGTCGTAGCGAGCCTTGAGGTCGGCGGGCAGATTCGCCGCGACCCGATCGTGTGACGCGGCAAGGTCGGCCTCTTGCTTTTTCAGCTCGCCACCCTGCGACTGGAACTCGGCGGTTGCCGCCGACTCCGTTTCCCGAAGCTGGGCAAGCGCCATAGAGATTTGCTTTTCAACTGCAGAAATCTTATCCAACTCGGCATCGACGGCGGCGAGGTCCTCCTCAAGCGTGGCGCGGCGCTTCGCGTAGCCGTCCATCTCGCGCGTATGCGCCTCGACATCGCGATAGCCAGACGCCGAATCGACCGCCTTCTGCGCCTCTTCCTGCTTGGCGGCCAGCTTGCCGTCCTCTTCGGAGATGCCGGCAAGCTTCTCCTCTGCCTTCGCGCGAAGCTTCCCCACCGTTTCCTGCTTCTCCTCGATGGCCTTGATCTTCTTGCGCGCAGCGACGATCGTCTTTCGCTGCGGAAGATCGGCGATGGCCTTCTGGACGCGAAGAAGCTCCATGTCGTTGTGCTGCAACTCGATGAGCGTGGAAATGTCTTCGTCTTTGACCTGCATGCGTTGTTACCTCGCGCTTCCCTTGTGTTCCTTCGTTTTACGTCCGCTATTCTACAACCTGGTCGATTCCGGATGAGACCAATTGCCGCTCTGGTCGATCACCTCGATGCAATCTACGGAAACGCCCGCTGCCGCCACCGCATCCGCCAGAACACCGGTAAAGGGCAGCTCGGTCGTGTCGTGGCCCATGTCGATGATGGCGAGCCCCACTGCAGACGCATCGAGCGCCGCGTGGTATTTCACCTCGCCGCAGATGAGGCAGTCAACATGCTCGCGCAGGCACGCGGCGACGATGCTGCCGCACGAGCCCGTATAGGTGACAACGCTCTTAATCTCGCGGTCGAAATCACCCCACACGCGCGGGACCTGCGCAAACACCGAGGTACAGCGCGCGGCGAGCTTTTCGAGCGTCATCGGCGCATCGCCTTTGCGCACCGAGCACAGCTGGCCGTATCCGCGATCGGGGCCTGAGGGGCACGGCACGAGGACGCGCCCGGACCAGTCGAGCGAAAGCATGTTGGGAAGCATGCGCGCCGCAAGCGGGCTCGCGTCGAGGCCGGTGTGAAACGACATCACCGCGACGCCCGACTCGATGGCGGCCCACACCACCGCGCCCGAGGACACCGCCGCAGACGCGCCGGGCTTGAACTCGCTCGGCGGGTCGAGGAAGGCGGGATGGTGCGTCACAAGCACGTTCGCGCCGCGCGACGCCGCCTCGTGTATTGCTGCAACCGTAGGGTCGAGCGCCACCGCCACGCGCGTGACCTGGCGCGACGGATCGCCCACCGTAAGGCCCGCCCGATCCCAGTCTTCAACATCTTCTTTCGGGAAAGCCCTGAACAGCGCCGCCTCCAAGGCGCCTACGCTTAAGGTCCTCTCCTTCTTAGACAGGGGCCCGGATGCGCGTTTGCTCAGTCCCGTTTCAGGTTTTGCAGAAGCCATGTTCACATCCTCCTTATGCGTTCGAATGAGGTTTCATGCCCTCTATTGTATCGGCAGCTCCCGCCGCTCGCCATGCGCCAGGGGAATCGTCACGCAATCATAACCTGCGCGCGCCATGAGCTCGTATGCCTCACGGATACCGAAGGCGACGTCGGCCGGCTTGTGCGCGTCGGTGCCCACCGTGCAAGGCACGCCCGCGCGGCAAAACGCGGAAAGCAGCTTGAGCGTCGGGTACATCTCGGCGCAGCGTTTCACGGCGCCTGCCGTGTTCACCTCTACCATGCGCCCGCCCGCGCGCGCCGCCTCGGCCATGCGCGCATACAGGGGCTCCAAGGGGTAGGTTGGGAAGTGCCCGAGCTTTTTCGGCAGGTCAGGATGAGAAAGAACATCGAAACGGTCGGGCGAGGCGGCCATTGCGCACCATTCGTCCACGTACTGGCGCCAGATGCGGTCGGGCGCGCCCGGTTCAAGCCAGGGGCCCTCGATGTCCTCGTTATCGATGCCCCAGGTGCCGAGGAAGTGCACCGACCCCAGCACCACGTCGAAGCGCGAGGTGTCGCGCTCGGCAGACGTACGGTCCTCCGCCGCGCCGAGCCAGTCCATCTCGCATCCCGAGAGGATGGTCATGTGCGGATGCTCTGTGCGGGCGCGGTCGATGTCGGCGAGATAGCCCGCGACGGACTCACGGGGCATGGCCTCGTCCCCGCGCGGGTCGAACGCGCCCGAAAGCGGGAAGTGCTCCGTTACAGCGAGCACCTCGATCCCCGCCGCGTCGGCTGCGGCGACAAGCTCGGCCACCGCGCCCTCGCCGTGGCCGCAGAGCGCCGTGTGGGAGTGAGTGTTCACAAGCGGCATCGCAGGCACGCTAGCCTCGATTCCAGTTGAGGGCCTCGTCGAAAGCGATGAGGAACCTATCGATATCTTCGGCGGTGGTGTAGCGCCCCATCGAAATGCGCAGCGCACCGTAGGCGTCGTCGCCCTCCACGCCGATGGAGCGCAGCACGTGGCTCGGCTCGAGCGAATGCGACGAGCAGGCCGACCCACCCGATACGCCGAAACCCTTCATGTCGAGGCGCAGGATAAGCGTCTCGCTTTCAAGGTCGCTCACGATCACGTGCACGATGTTCGGCAGGAAGTCCGCCGAACATCGCGGGACGTCGACCGTCGGGCGCACGCCCGGCACCAGGGAAAGCTTCTCGTAGAGCTCATCGCGTAACTCGCGAAGGCGGGCGGATTCCTCAGGCTCCATCGCGCAGACCGCGCGGCAAGCGGCGGCGAAACCGGCTGCGCCCATGACGTTTTGCGTGCCGGAGCGCCGGCCCGACTCCTGCCCACCGCCGAGTTGGAATGCCGAAAGCGGGGTGCGAGCCTTCACGTACAGCGCGCCGATGCCCTTCGGGCCGCCCACTTTGTGCGCGGAGAACGATGCGGCGTCGACATCCCATTCGCGCACGTCAAGAGGCATCTTCCCCAAAGCTTGGGTCGCGTCGACGTGGAAGAGCGCGCCGTGGGCGTGCGCGATGGCGGCAAGCTCGCGCACCGGTTCGACGCTGCCGAGCTCGGAGTTCGCGGCCTGAATGGACACGAGCACCGTGTCGGCGTCGATCGCTTCTTCAAGCGCGTCTGCGGTGATAAAGCCTCGGGAGTCGGGGCGCAGGCGCGTCACGCGAAAGCCCTGCTGCTCGAGGCGCTTTGCGGGCATGAGCACCGCCTCGTGCTCGATGTCCGACACGATGACGTGCGGCGTGAACGAGCCCGAGGCCACGCGACGCGCTTCGGCAGCCGCGGGGGCAACCCCCAAAAGTACCGTGTCGTCGGATTCGGTGGAACCCGATGTGAAGATGACCTCGCTCGGGCGGGACGCGCCGATGTCGTGAGCGATCAACTTGCGCGCGCCTTCGAGCGCCTCGAAGGCGGCACGGCCGGGCGAATGGAGCGAGTTCGCGTTCATGTTGAGGGCGAGGTTGTCGCGCCCGCAGGTGAGATAGGGCTTCATGGCCTCGAGCGCCTCTTCGCACAAAGGCGCCGTCGCGGCATAATCGAGATACACGTAATCGGGACTCACCGTGGCAGGCATTGCCTACATCTCCTCTTCGACGAGGGCTTCCTCGGCCCGCGCATCCTCGATGGCCGCCACGCGCGCGGCATCGCCCTTCTCCTTCACAGCGGCAAGCGCGGCCGCAGGGTCTTGCGCCCCGAACACAGCGCTGCCGCACACGAGCACGTCGGCGCCAGCCGCGGTGAGGCGCTCAACCGTTGCTTCGGACACGCCGCCGTCGACCTCGATCAGGAGCGCATCGTTGCCGACCGCGCGCGCCATCTCGGCGACGGCCGCAACCTTCTCCTCGCTGCCTTCAATGTAGCTCTGCCCGGAAAAGCCCGGCTCAAC
>NZ_CAKUAL010000022.1 GCF_934636505.1 uncultured Ellagibacter sp. | reverse complement strand
ATCCGGCGACGACGATGCGCGCCGGCAGGTGCTTGCGGACTCGTTCTATCTTTTGCGCATCTGCACGCTGCTCATGCACCCGATTGTTCCGTTCGGTTGCGAGAAGATCTGCATGCAGATGAACTTTGACGCCGACGAGTTTTTCAGCTGGAACTATGACTTCGGGGGAATGGGCGAGCTGTGCGGCGCCGCCGAGCTCGACGAGGGGGCACATCGTGTCCGCGAGCTTCCGCCGCGGTTCGACTTCTTCGAGAAGCGCGAAAGCCAGATCAAGAAGAAGTAGCAGGTGTCTGCGCGATTGTGGCCGTGTGTTTTGATGCGGGTGGGAAAGCGTGCCTTTCCGCCCGCATTTTCTTTTGAGCTGAGCATTCTGCGGCAATTGCAACTAAGCGCAGCATCTTCGGTTCCGCCGTCCCGTTTCTCTTCCTCGAAAAGAAAACTCTTATTTGCTCTTGCAGACGCATATGAAAGAGCGTTATAATTTAACGGTTTCTATATTACACATGCTTGCGCGACCCACGCCGCCAGTGGCCAACCGAAAAAGGCTGCGGTAGTTGGGGATGACCGCAGGCAGAGGATTAACGAATGGAGAAGAACATGACGAAAGTCAGCATTCAGTCGCTGCTCGATGCAGGCGCGCACTTCGGTCATCAGACCCGCCGCTGGAACCCCAAGATGAAGCCTTACATCTTCGGCCATCGCGGTGACATCTACATCATCGACCTCAAGCAGACCCTCATCGGTCTCGACCAGGCCTACACCTTCGCTTCCGAAACCGCCAAGAAGGGCGGCACCGTGCTGTTCGTCGGCACCAAGAAGCAGGCTCAGGAGCCCATCGCCGACGCTGCGAACCGCTGCGGCATGCCGTATGTGAACGCCCGTTGGCTCGGTGGCATGCTCACCAACTTCCAGACCATCCGCTCCCGCGTTGCCCGCATGGAGGAGCTCGAGGCCATGGATACCGACGGCCGCATGGCATCGCTTCCCAAGAAGGAGCAGATCCTGCTGCACAAGGAGCTCGCTAAGCTGCAGGCCAACCTCAACGGCATCCGCAACATGAAGCGCACTCCCGACGCCGTCTTCGTGATCGACACCAACCGCGAGGGCATCGCTATCCACGAGTGCAAGCGTCTTGGCATCCCCGTCATCGGCACGCTCGACACCAACTGCGATCCGGACGACGTCGAGTTCGGCATCCCGGCCAACGACGACGCCATCCGCTCCGTGCGCCTGCTCGCCGACTTCGTGGCTGACGCCGTCATCGCTGGCACGGGTGCTCCTGTGACCGCTGCCGAGATGGAGGCCGCTCCCGCTGAGGAAGCTCCTGCTGCTGAATAGCACGAACGTTTAGCTCCAGCCGCGCGCTCGTTAGAGGGCGCGCGGTCTTTTCATTCATCTTTCACTTGAGAGAAAGGAACATCCGTGGCTGCAATTACCGCTGCAATGGTCAAAGAGCTCCGCGAAATGACCGACGCCGGCATGATGGAGTGCAAGAAGGCGCTCGTCGAGGCCGATGGCGATATGGACAAGGCCGTTGACGTTCTTCGTACCCGTGGTCTGGCCGCTGCTGCCAAGAAGGTCGGCCGTGCCACCAACGAGGGCACCGTTATGGCCATCGTTTCTGACGACGCAACCAAGGGCGCTGTCGTCGAGCTCAACTGCGAGACCGACTTCGTCGGCATGAACGAGAAGTTCAAGGGCTACGCTGAGAAGATTGCCCGTGCCGCTATGGCTGCCAACGTCGAGGACGTTGAGGCTTTGAAGGCTGTCGACGCCGAGGGCGAGACCGTCGAAGACGTGCTCACCGACGCTATCCACACGCTCGGCGAGAACATGAACCTCGCTCGCGCTGCCGTTGTCGAGGCAGGCGGCGTCGCCTCCTACATCCATGGTGGCGGCAAGATCGGCGTTCTCGTGACGTTCGACGTCGAGGGCATCGACCCCGCTTCCGACGAGTTCCAGCACTGCGGCCGCGACGTCGCTATGCAGGTTGCTGCCGCTTCCCCGGTTTCCGCAACCCGTGAGTCCGTCCCTGCCGAGGTCGTCGCGCACGAGATGGAGATCTACAAGGCTCAGGCTGCCGAGTCCGGCAAGCCCGAGAACATCCAGGAGAAGATCGCCACTGGCCGTCTTGAGAAGTTCTACAAGGAGAGCTGCCTCACCGAGCAGGCTTTCGTCAAGAACCCGGACCAGAGCGTCACCGACTACGTCAACGAGGTCGCCAAGAAGCTCGGTGGCACCATCAAGGTGACCGGCTTCAAGCGCTTCATGCTCGGCGAATAGTCGACACGCTTTTTCCTGGCGCATCGGTGGGTTTTCGCCCCTGCGCTGCAACCAAACGCTTTACTTGTGAAGGCTCGCTCTGTGCGGGCCTTCGCTTTTTATAATGGATGGACTGGAATGTTGATATTGCACGGCTCGGCCCCCGGGGGCCGCCTTTCCGTGCATCGTGATAGAAGGTGTCCTTTCATGGAAGAGGAAATCATCGTTTCGGGCAACGGGGTGCTCGAGGGGGAAGTCCGCGTGTCCGGCGCGAAGAACTCGGCGTTGAAACTTATCGCCGCAGCGATTCTCGGACGGGGCAAGACGGTGCTCCACAATGTGCCGCGCATCTCCGATATCGAGATCATGTCCGAAGTCCTTGCTCATCTCGGTGCCGATGTCGAACGCGGCGCCGACCATTCGCTGTCCGTCGACACGTCCACTGTCGATAAATACGAGGCTCCTTACAAACTCGTCTCGAAGATGCGCGCGAGCATTTCCGTCCTTGGACCGCTCATCGGGCGCTTCGGTGAAGCCCGTGTCGCTATGCCGGGCGGCTGCCAGATCGGCGCGCGCAAGATTGACATGCACCTCGTCGGGCTCGAGGCGTTAGGCGTCCACTTCGACAACGCCCACGGCGTCCTTCATGCGACGACGCCGAACGGCCTGCATGGCGCCCACGTGATGCTCGAGTTCCCGAGCGTCGGCGCAACGGAGAACACGCTCATGGCTGCCGTGGTGGCGAACGGGACGACGTTCATCGAGAACGCGGCGCGCGAGCCCGAGATCGTCGACTTGGCGAACATGCTCTTGAGCATGGGCGCCCATATCGAGGGTGCAGGCAGTTCCACCATCGAGGTACACGGTGTCTCCCTCGATGATTTGGGGCCGTGCGAGCATACCGTGGTGGGTGACCGCATCGAGGCGGGAACGTTCCTTGTCGGAGGCGCGCTTACCGGCGGTCCGGTCACGGTCAGGGGAATTGACCCTTCGTTTCTGCGCATGGCGCTCATGAAGCTCGAGGCCATGGGGTGCGAAATCACCACTGGCGAAGATTTCATCACCGTCTCGCGCACCGAACCCCTTCGCGCGGTCGACATCCAAACGCTTCCGCATCCTGGGTTCCCGACCGATCTGCAAGCGCAGTTTATGTTGCTGGCGTCGCTCGCCGAGGGGCCTTCAGTCATCACGGAGAACGTTTTCGAGAACCGTTTCATGTTCGCCGCCGAGCTCTCGCGCATGGGCGCCGACATCACCATCGAGGATCATCATGCGCTCGTCCGTGGGGTCGAGCTTCTGCAGGGCGCGCCTGTAAAAGCGACTGACCTTCGCGCGGGAGCCGCCCTGGTGCTCGCCGGCATCGTCGCCGAAGGCGAGACACGCGTCAGCCATATCTACCACATCGACCGAGGGTACGAGGACTACGTCGGCAAGCTGCGTGGGCTTGGCGCTGAGGTGTCCAGGCTCGACGTCGACGAGAGCATCTAGGCGCCCATCGCGATGTTCGGCAAGAAGAAGGGCTTTAGCGCCTCGCAATCGAAACATACCTCCCGCAAAATGACGTCCCACACCATCGGCACGCATGTGGCGAAGGGCGGCACGCCGCGCCATTCGCGCGGGATGAACGCCTCGTCGGTCGGGTTCTCAAGCGATCGAAAGAAGCGTCGTGCCGCGCGCGGCATCGTCGATCATGTGACCCCCCAGACCGCTTCAGGCGAGAACTATCGCGCCTATTCCCGCCGCGTGAGCAAGCGCGGCTATATCCAGAGCGCCCAGCGCAAAAGCGGGATGCGACGCGCCGCTGTGGGCGTCATCTCAGTGATTGTCATCATCGCGGTCGCGGTTGGCGTCGGCGTCACCGTCTTTTTCAACGCATCGAACTCGAAGCTGTCGCTTGAGCATTCGAATGCGAGCAGCGCGCTTACTGCCGCTAAGAAAGGGTCGCCCTACTACGTTCTCGCCGCGGCGAACCTTGGCTCTCCCAAGGGAGGCTCCGATGCGTCGTGCGAGACCTACATGCTTGCACGCGTGGACGAGTCTGCGCGGACGCTCACGCTCGTCTCCATTCCCGGCAACCTTGCCGTGAGCCTTTCGGACGGCAAAACTCATCCGCTCTACGACGCCTATGGGATAGGCGGCGACGAGGCGCTCGTGAAGGCTGTCTCGTCCTTTGCGGGAGTGAGCATATCCCATCTCGTGAAGACGAACGAGGAGGGCATCCGCTCGCTCGTCGATTTGGTGGGCGGCATCGGCATGACGCTCCCTGAATCCGTTGACGACCCCTATGCGGGCAGTATCTACCTTGAGGCGGGGGAGCAGGTCCTCGATGCCGAAAGCTCGCTTGTCGCACTTCGCGCAAGCAATTATGCGAAGGCGTCCGAGACGCAGGCTTCGGTGCGCACGTCCTTCGCCTACGCGATGGCGCTGCGCCTGCTCGAGGCGGGCGGGCTCGACTTCGCCACCGAGCTCGACGGAATTGCGGGCAACGTGCGGACCGATCTGTCGTCTTCGCAGGTGATCGATTTGGCGAATGCGTTTCGCCCCTTAGGTGAGGCGACGGTGTACACGGCATATGTGCCGGGTAGCGAAAGCGAGCAGGACGGCGCGAGCCTGTTCAAGGCTTCCGATTCTCAATGGAAGACGGTTATGGAAAGCGTTGATGCCGGAGCCGATCCGAACGCCGTCGAAGAGGCGGAGACAGTGAGCGATCCCACTGGCATCAAGGTCGAGATCCGCAACGGCGGCGGCGTCACCGGCGTCGGGGCGAAGATGGGCGAGATTCTCGGCAACGCGGGATTCACCATCGGGACCATCGGCAACGTCACCGATGCCGGCACCTACAACGAGACGCTCGTGATCTATCGCGACGAGGTGTACAAGGCGGCGGCGAACACCATCGTGAAGACGATCGACGGCGGGCGCGTCGTCAACGGCGGCGACTACTACACCTTCGACGCGAACGTCCTTGTGGTGATCGGCAAGGACTGGCAGCCGATTCAGTAGCGACAAGTTGCACCGACCTTGCGCTTCGCGTGCGCGCGGCGTTGGGGCGGCGGCTTGTGGTACTATAGCGAATTAAGAGAAACATCCAGTACTCGAGAAGGAGCAATGATGGTTGAGAAGACCGATGTGGCCGCGGTTTTGGAGCTTATCCGACCGAGCCTTCAGGCGGACGGCGGCGACGTGAAGCTGATCGACGTCAGCGAAGACGGCATCGTCACGGTTGAGCTTCAGGGCGCTTGCAAGGGCTGCCCGATGTCGGAGATGACGCTTGCCAACGGCGTCGAGCGCATCTTGAAGGAGCGCGTGCCGGGCGTCGAGCGCGTCGTGCCGTACCACGAGGGATACTAGTCGATTACTTGTGAGGTGCGAGAAGGGCGGGGTATCCCGCCCTTCTCTTTATTTCAGGCAAGCTGTTCAGGGCAGAGGTCGCGCGTCCTATCGCGCGGTTGCCGGGACGGTAGCGCCGATGAAGGAGGAGAAGGTGTCTCATTGCTGGGAGATGCGGGGTTGCAATGACGAGATGCAGGAACGCTGCCCTCACAACACGCCGGGCGAGCCGTGCCCTGCCGACTGCCATTACGCTGCATGCCATCGTCCGACGCACGAGGTCTGCGATGATTTCGATTTGCTGCTCAATCCTGATTTGGGCTACGACGCGGCGGTGAAGGAAGTGTGCCATTTCTGCACGTTCTTCCTGACGCACGGCCCGAGCATCGAGGAGTGCCCGCGCCAGGAGCACAAGCTCGGCGCGCGCAATCGATTCATCCTGTAGGACGCCTTGCGCCCAAACACTGCTACAATGAGATAAACACGACCGACTGCGATGAGGAGGCGAGAGCTGTGGTTCGAACGCTGAGCTGTCCCACGTGCGGACAAAGCGACCTGGACGTATGCCGCTACGACTCCATGATGGTCCTTCGCAGCGATGTCGCGATGTTCACGGTCACATGCCCCCGATGCGGCGCGTCCGTCTCGTCGGTCCAGACGATTCCTTTGGCCCTGCGCGAAGAGGTTCGCTTCGCCGCCATCGAAGTGGGCGCTGGAATGGGAAGGGACTAGCTCCTTGCTCAACGAAATCTATCAAAGCCTCGACCCGATCGCGTTCTCGGTCGGGCCTTTTTCTGTGCGCTGGTACGGTATTGCATACGTGCTCGGATTTATCTGCGCCGCTCTCGTGCTTATGAGCACGGCGAAGCGCTGGCGGGTGCGCGTCGACTCGGATGCGCTCATCACTATTATGCTGTGCGTGGTCGTGGGCGTCATCGTAGGCGGGCGTTTAGGGTACGTCCTGTTTTACGGAGACGGCTACTACCTGCAGCATCCCGCCGACATCTTCGCGCTCTCGAAGGGCGGCATGAGCTTTCACGGCGGGCTCATCGGCGCGCTGTTCTCGGGAATCGTCGCCGCGCATTTCACGCACATTCCGTACCTCACGCTGGCGGACCTTGGCTGCATCGGGGCGCCTATCGGGCTTTTCTTCGGGCGCTGCGCCAACTTTGTGAACGGTGAGCTGTGGGGCGCGCCGACCGATGCCGCATGGGGCGTTGTGTTCGGGGGGCAGGCGGGAATGATGCCCCGCCATCCCTCCCAGCTCTATGAGGCGGTGCTTGAGGGCATTGTCATCTTCCTTGTGCTGTTCGCGCTTTCGCGCAAGCGTCCGCCGCGCGCCCAGGGAACCTTCCTCGGCGTGTTCCTCATCATGTACGGCTGCTTCCGCTTCGCCATCGAGTTCGTGCGCGAGCCCGACGTGCAGCTTGGATATCTGTGGGGCGGCTGGCTCACGATGGGGCAGGTGCTCTCGACTCCGCTTATTGCGATAGGCATTGGCGTGCTGCTTTATGCGCTTATTGCGAAGAAGTCTCAACAAGGGCTTCCAGAATTGAAACAAAGCGAGTAACATATGCAGCAGAGCAAGGCTATGACACGAGAGGAGCCTTGTTTGCAGTAGCCACGCGCTTTCCGGATGGGGACGCGTGGGGCACAGACGAGAAAGGGATACGTTATGGACGTCACGTTCTATAAATGCAACCACTGCGGCAACGTTGCCGTGAAGCCCTTCGACAAGAAGGCCCCGCTTTCCTGCTGCGGCGAGAAGATGACCGAGCTGGTCGCGAATTCCACTGATGCGGCGGTTGAGAAGCACGTCCCCGTCGTGAGCGTTTCGGGCAATGCCGTTCACGTCGAGGTTGGCAGCGCGGCCCATCCGATGACCGACGAGCACCTCATCGCGTTCATTTGCCTGGTGACCGAGAAGGGCTATCAGATCGCAGAGCTGACGAGCTCCGACAAGCCGGAAGCCGACTTTGCTATCGCTGAGGGCGACCGCGCGATCAAGGTTTACGAGTACTGCAACCTGCACGGTCTGTGGGTCGCCGAGGTGTAGTTGCCGAGAGGCAATTGGGGCGTTCGCGTTGCTTGCGGTGCCGCGCGTTTTTCTATCGACGTTGCAGCTGTGTGGTCGAGACGGGCGCTTGACTTCTGTACGGGCGGTGAATCGATGGGATTCGCCGCCCGTTTTATATTGCAATGCCAATGCGCTGTGGTATCATAAACAAGCTTGTCTCGCCTTGGTCGGAAACCAAGGCATGGTAAAGGAGAACCAACATGAAGCAAGGAATCCATCCGGATTACGTCGAGTGCACCGTCAAGTGCACCTGCGGCAACACGTTTACGACCCGCTCCACCAAGTCCGAGCTGCGCGTTGACATCTGCAACGCCTGCCACCCGTTCTTCACGGGCCAGCAGAAGTTCATCGACACCGGCGGACGCGTCCAGCGCTTTGCCGACAAGTTCGGCTCCGCGAAGGACATGGTTGCCGAGCGCGAGGCTGCCAAGAAGGCCAAGCGCGCTGCTGCCGTCGCCGAGGCAGAGGCTGCCAAGAAGGCCGAGCGCGAGAAGAAGGCTGCCGAGAAGGCCAAGCGTGCTGAAGAGTACGCCAAGAAGGCTGAAGAGGAAGCTGCCCGCGCTGCCGAGGCTGCTGCTACCGCCGAGGCTGAGGGCTCTGCCGAAGAGGCTGCTGCCGACGCCGAGGCTGAGGCCGCTCTCGAGGTCGAGGCTCCCGCAGCCGAATAGCTTTTCCCCTGGGAAAAAGCAAGCCCGAACAGCTCAGCTGTTCGGGCTTTTTCTTTTGCCGAAAGACGAGGTCGAGGCAGACGCCGAAAGGCGGGGCTTGAGCTTGCCGCGGGCTGCTGGTTGGAACCTGCCGCAGCCCGCTGACCGGAACCGGCCAAGGGCAGCGGCAGCTGGCCACAGGGCAGGGTCGCCAGCGTTAGTCGACGCCAATCATGAGGTCGGTGGACTTCACGATGGCGATCGCCTTGTTGCCGACTTCCAGGCCGAGCTCCCCGATCATGTCGTTGAAGACCGAGCCGGTGATGATATTGCCGTCTGCCAGCGTGAGGGACACGCGCCCGTCTGTCTTTCCCGGGCGAACCGTGGTCACGGTGCCGACGAGCTGGTTTCGGGCCGACAGGTTGTCAAGGGGCTCGTCTCCGCGCGCGAACATGACGTGGCTTGCCTTTATGACGGCGTATGCCGGCATGCCCTTCTCAAGGCCGAGATCATGAATGGCCTCCATGGTGATGACGGAGGTAAGGGCCGTCTCGCCGACCTTGATCGAGACGACTCCGCTTACGGCGCCGATCTCGACGTCGGTGATCGTGCCCTTCAAGACGTTTCGTGCTGAAATGCGCATAGTTCCCCGTTCGCTGTTCGTATCGGTCATTCCCCGCATAGGGGGGTTGCTCCTATCAAGTATAGGCAATGCTCCCAGTGCACACAACCGCGCTTGTCAAGCTGTCTAATCGACGTTCCAGGCAATGAAAGCCCAGGTGATGGTTCTCGGCTCGCGAAGGCGAAGAGCTCCTTGCGGAATTCCCCTCTCCCCAGGTTTGCCGGCGTCCTCGTTCTCGACGATCTGCGTCTCGAGCCAGGGCTTGAGCTTCGAGAGCGCGATCTGCGTGCGCGTTTCGGGCAGGAGGGCGCACGCTTTGCGCACCATATCATCGTACTTGTGCAGCGCGTCGTCGAAGGTCTCGAACGTGTCGTGCCGGGAGCTCTTGATGTAGGTCAGTTCGGGCTCGAATCCCATGCTCGAGAGGATGTTCACGGCGTAGAGATGGTCGCGGCCGACGCGCGAGGCGAGGCCGAGCGCCTCGATCACGTGGTCGTCGGTTCGCGGGGAGGCGCCGGTCGGCAGCGTGATGCACACGCGGCGACGGGCGACCATGGTGAGCTTTAAGAGCGCGGCGCGCATATCGTCGACGGCGATCGAGCGCGATGCGGTGCACACGTCGTGTGATTTCGGGGCGATGCCGTGTTCCTCCCAGTCGTCTTCCCAGCTCATCTGCTCGCAATGCACGCTTTTTATACCACGTGCCTCAAGTTCCCCGCGAAGGATGGAAAGCATCCCTTCCGAGAAGTCAGCGGCCGTGACGGCATGCCCCGCTTCCCCGAGCGGCAGGGCGAGAGCACCTGTCCCGCAGCCCATGTCGAACACGCTTTCCTCGGGAGCGACTCCCGCGCGCTCAAGAAACGAGTTCACGTAGGGATTGGGATAGTCTTTGGACGTGAAGGTCTTCGCGCGCTCGTTCCAGTAGACCGCGCTGTCGCGGTGGCGCCGCGCTTTTTGCAGCTGCATCCATTCAGCGTTCCAGTCGGTGGTGGTGAGCAGGGGGGTGAAGCTCTCTGTCATGGGAAGCTGCCTTTCTCGGGGAGATTTTCGCATTGGGGCGAATCGGAGGCGACCCGATGCGCGCGTTTGCCTATCATGTTAGCGGACAATAGCCGATGGTGGGCGAAGACGGCCCTAAAAACTGCGGGTTGCCGCCATCGGGAAACGAGGAATCGTGAACGATACCAAGGAAGAGGGGGAGCTCTCTATGCATGTTGAGCTTTTGTATCATACGCCCGACCCCGAGCGCGCGATCGCCACTGCGGCGCGGCTGTGCTATGCGCCGGTTGGTGCGGCCGAGCTTATGGAAACGATGCCTGAGGAGCGCATTCGCAGCGTGCTTACGACCATCATGGAGAGCGGGCACTTCTCCACGCTCGAGCACGCGAGCTACACCTTCGCTGTCGATGGCGTCTCCCGCGCGCTCACCCACCAGCTCGTGCGTCACCGCATCGCGAGCTTCAACCAGCAAAGTCAGCGCTACGTGAAGTTCAAGGACGGCGTTGATGTGGTCACGCCCGACACCATCGCCTCCGATCCCGAGCGGAAGGCCCTCTTCGACGAGGCCATCGCCGCCGCCGTCAGCGCGTACGAGAAGCTGCTCGACGCGGGCGTGCCTGCCGAGGACGCCCGCTACCTGTTGCCGAACGCTGCGGAGAGCAAGATCGTCATCACCATGAACGTTCGCGAGCTGCTGCATTTCTTCAAGCTGCGCTGCTGCAACCGCGCCCAGTGGGAAATCCGCGACATGGCGCACCGCATGCTCGAGCTCGCCCGTCCCACCGCGCCGTTCGTCTTCGCCGACGCGGGCGCCCCTTGCGTTTCGGGTGCATGCCCTGAAGGCAAGATGAGCTGCAAAAACCCGTATCCTCGTGTGAAAAGGAGCTAGCGGACAAGTGACTCGCGAGAAAAGCGATCTCTCCCGCGCGTTTTCGGAAGACGGCGCGCGCAAGACCCACGTCGGCGGGCAGGCACTGCTTGAAGGCATCATGATGCGCGGCAAGTACAACTGGTCGGTCGCCGTGCGCGAGCCTTCCGGCGCCGTGTACACCGAAGAGCACGACCTGGCGAGCGGGAAGGAGAAGAACGGCTGGCTGTACTGGCCGCTCGTGCGCGGATGCCGCGCCCTGGTCGAGTCGCTTGTCTTGGGTTTCAAGGCGTTAGAGATTGCGACCCTTCATGCCTATGCGGAAGAGGACGAGGGCGACGCTCCCGAGCCCGCCGTAAATAACAAGGAAGCTAGCAGTACCCCAAGCGCGAAGGAGCCCGAGCCCGAGTTCGGCAAGAAGGAGATGGCCGTCTCGATGGTTTGCGGGCTTGCGCTCGGCATCGCGCTCTTCATCGTGGCGCCCGCCTTCATCACGAACCTCATCGTGGGCGAGTACGACAGCAACACGCTTTTGTGGAACATCGTCGACGGCGTGCTGAGAGTTGCCGTGTTCATCTTCTACATCTGGCTCATCGGTCGCATGTCGGAGATCAAGCGCATGTTCGGCTACCACGGCGCGGAGCACAAGACCATCCACTGCTATGAGCACGGCTTGCCGCTCACGCCCGAGAACGCGCGCAGCTTTCCCCGCCTGCACGTGCGCTGCGGAACTGCGTTCCTCATCATGGTGATGATCATCGCCATCTTCGTGTACACGGTGGTGCCCCTAAACGCACTCATCGCTGCGTGGGGCGTGCCCGACGGCGCGCCGAAGCTCGCGCTCGTCATCTTGTCGCGCATCGTGCTCATGCCGGTGATCGCAGGCGTGTCCTACGAGATCACGGTCAGGTGGGCGGGCTCGCATCCGGACAATCCGCTTGTGAAGGTGGTACTTTGGCCCGGCATGCAGATGCAGTACCTCACCACGAACGAGCCCGACGACGGCATGCTCGAGTGCGCCATCGCCGCCATGAAGCTCGTGCTCGAGCGCGAGGAGGCCGAAGCGGCGCAGGCGACGCGGGCGGCGTAGGACCCAGGGCGCTTTTCCCCGTGCCGTTTTCGCGATAGGCCCCCAGGCTCGTTTTTCAGGTTCTCGAGACGAAAACCCCGTTTCGGGAACCTTTTTTGGCCCAGCGCCTCCAAATCGTGTATGCTAAGGCGCGTTATGCGCAACGTTTGGACGCTGCGCGCGATAGGGTAGGAGAATCCCCGCACACGTAAAAACTGACGAATCGGGGCAATCGTGTGAACGATTTCCAGTGCGCGACAGGCGCTCTGGGGCAAGGAGGACCATGTGAAACTGGTCGTAACGGAGAAAAACGACGCGGCAACCAAGATTGCGAGCCTTTTGGGCGCGAGCAAGCCGAAAGCCGACAAGGTATATTCGACGCCGATCTACCGGTTCGAGGTTGACGGCGAGGAGTGGGTGACCATCGGTCTGCGCGGCCATATCTTAGAGCCCGACTTCACCCCCAACCTGGTATATAAGAAGCGCGGCGGTTGGCAAGGCGTGACCGTCGAGGGCGAGACCGTGCCCGCCGATGTGCCCGCAAGCCTGGCCAAGCCCCCCTTCAAGAAGAAAAAGCCCTTCACCGAAGACGGCGTGGAGCTCAAAGGGTGGAAGATGGACGCGCTGCCGTACCTGGTCTACGCGCCGATCGAGAAGCTTCCTAAGGAAAAGGAAATCATCCGCAGCCTGAAGAACCTCGCGAAGAAGGCGGACTCCATCGTGATCGCGACGGACTTCGACCGCGAGGGCGAGCTCATCGGCTCCGATGCGCTCTCGTGCATCCAGGAAGTGAACCCCACCGCCCCCGTCTCGCGCGCCCGCTACTCCGCCTTCACGAAGGAGGAAATCACCCACGCGTTCTCCAACCTCGTGGAGCTTGACATCAATCTGGCGTCCGCCGGTGCATCGCGCCAGGATATCGACCTTATCTGGGGCGCGGTGCTCACGCGCTACCTCACCCTCGTGAAGTTTGCGGGCTACGGCAACGTGCGCTCGTCGGGTCGCGTGCAGACGCCGACGCTCGCCCTCATCGTGGCGCGCGAGCGCGAGCGTTTGGCATTTGTCCCCGAGGACTACTGGGTGATCAAGGGCGCCTTCGACGCCGCCGAGAAGACCGGCCCCACACCAGGCGAGGGCCCGCTTGCCTTCGAGGCGCCCCACGCCACGGCGCGCTTCAAGGACGAGGCGCAGGCGAAGGCCGCCATGGCCGCTGTCGAGGGG
Source organism: uncultured Ellagibacter sp. (assembly GCF_934636505.1). Taxonomy (GTDB): domain Bacteria; phylum Actinomycetota; class Coriobacteriia; order Coriobacteriales; family Eggerthellaceae; genus Ellagibacter. The sequence continues at coordinate 16,053 of NZ_CAKUAL010000022.1, read as the reverse complement.
GCGACAAGCGCGAAGGTGCTCTCCATCGAGAAGCGCTCGCGCAAGCAGCAGCCGCCCGTTCCCTTCAATACCACAAGCCTCATGACCGCGGCGTCGGCGGAGGGCCTTTCCCCCGCACGCACGATGCGCCTCGCCGAGAGCCTCTACATGGACGGCTACATCTCCTATCCGCGTGTCGATAACACGGTGTACCCGAGCTCGCTCGACTTGGAGGAGGTCGTGAAGACCATCTCCGGCAACCCGGCTTACGCGCCGTTTTGCAAGGAACTGCTCGCGAAGGGGCCGCTTACGGCAACCCGCGGCAAGAAGGAAACGACCGACCACCCGCCGATCTACCCGACGGCCATGGTCACGCCCGACGACTTGCCGCCTGCGGAGTACAAGCTCTACAACCTGATCGCCCGCCGCTTCTTGGCGACGCTCTCCGAAGCCGCCGTCGTCGAGGGCACCAAGGTCACGCTCGATATCTCAGGCGAGCACTTCGCCGCGAAAGGCGACGTTCTCGTGCACGAGGGCTATCGCGCCATCTACCCTTACGGCATGAAGAAAGACGAGCAGTTGCCTGCACTCGCCGAGGGCCAGCAGATCGCCTTCAATGGCGCCACCTGCACGAAGAAGCAGACCGAACCGCCCGCCCGCTACAGCCAAGGCAAGCTCATCCAGGAGATGGAAAAGCTCGGGCTCGGCACGAAGTCCACGCGCCACAGCATCATCGAACGCCTCTACACGGTGAAGTACATCCAGAACGACCCCATCGAGCCCTCGCAGCTCGGCATGGCAGTGTGCGACGCGCTCGACAAGTTCGCGCCGCATATCACCCACTCGGAGATGACGGCGGAACTCGAAGCGGAGATGGACAACATCGCCGAAGGCCAGAAGACCAAGGCCGATGTGGTCATGAACTCCCGCAACCTGCTCTCCGAGCAGCTGGCCGACCTCATGCCTCATTCCGAGGAGGTGAAGGATGCCCTCGCCGACGCCGTCGCGGCCGACGCGTACGTGGGCAAGTGCCCCAAATGCGGTAAGGACCTGCAGATTCGCGCCTCGCAGAAAACGCGCGGGATGTTTATCGGATGTGCTGGGTGGCCCGACTGCGATGTGACCTACCCGCTCCCGAAGGGCAAGATCGAGTCGATGGAGGAGCTGTGCCCCACGTGTGGGATGCCCCAGGTGAAGGTGACGGCCTTCCGGTCGAAGCCGCGCGTCATCTGCATCGACCCGAACTGCGAGACCAACAAAGAGCCCGATGTGGTCGTCGGTGAGTGCCCGGTGTGCAAGGCCGCCGGCAAGCAGGCGAAGCTCATCGCGCAGAAGAACCCGCGCACGCTCAAGCGCTTCATTCGTTGCGAGAACCATGACGAGTGCGGCGTGGGCTACCCGCTGCCCCAGTACGGCAAGCTCACTGCCACCGACGAGGTCTGCGAGCATTGCGGCGCGCCGCTTGTGATCGTGACGACGGCCCGCGGTCCGTGGAAGCTCTGCCCGAACTTCGACTGCCCGGGTAAGGAGCAGGGCGACGCGGAGAAGGCGACCTCGAAGGGGAAGAAGCCCGCTGCGAAGAAGCCTGCCGCAAAGAAGGCGGCGACGAGCAAGGCTGCGGCCAAGAAGCCCTCGACCCGCAAGGCGTCATCGAAGACGGCGGAGAAATAGCGCTATGTCCGAGAAGACGAGCGAGAAGACGGCGGCCCGCCTTGAAAAGCAACCTGTCGCTAGGTCGCGGACAGGTGCGAAGCCTGCGGCAGCGCCGAAGGTAGACCGTCGCATCCTCTTCACGAAGGGCCTCATCAAAGAGGCGTTTCTGGAATTGAAGAAGTCGAGTTCGCTCGCTGATATCAAGGTGACCGACCTCTGCGAGCGCGCGGGAATCGGGCGCGGCACGTTCTACCGCCATTACCGCAACATGACCGAGGTGCTCGACGAGGTGCTCGACGACGCCTTTTCGCAGTCGAGCTCGCTCGCTCGCCATCTCGTTTCGCGTGAGATGCGCACGGCGGGCGCATGCTCTGGGTGCGATATGCCGTTTTGCCAGTTCGTGCGCGAGAACAAGCACTATTCGGGCATCTTTTTGGACGAAAGCCTCACACGCATCGTCCTCGATAAGATGGTCGAGGGCCAAAAGGGCGTCTACCTGCGCGCGATGCGGGGCATCTGCGATTTGAGCGAAGGGGAGCTTGCCGATCTTTTGTACTTCCAGTCGAGCGGATGCCTCTCCGCGGTGCGTCGCTGCATCAACGCAAGCCCGGAGGAATGGGCGCGTACGCAGGCGGCGATCGACAACTTCATCCTAGGCGGCCTGGCGGCGAGCACGCGCAGGCTGTAAGCGCTGCTTACGCAAGAGATAAGAAGCTTGGGCCCCGCAGTTTCACGCTGCGGGGCCCAAGCTTTTGTGTTTTCGCGTTGTGGAGTTTCGCCGATGCGGGAGCCTTACAGCTGCTCTCCCGCCTCGATTGCTCGGTAGAGGTCGCCACCTTGGGAATCGACGGCCACGAAGACGGGGAAGTCAATGAGCTCGATGCGGCGAAGTGCCTCGGTCCCCAAATCGTCCCAGGCGACGGTCTCGCTTTCGGTGACGTGCTTCGCGAGCAGCGCCGCGATGCCGCCGACGGCCGCGAAGTAGACGCAGCGGTTGCGCACGCAGGCGTCGATGACGGCCTGGGAGCGCTTTCCCTTCCCGATGCAGGCGGCAAGCCCCGCGTCCATGAGCTCGGGCGTCGCGAAATCCATGCGGCTTGCCGTTGTGGGGCCGACGCTCCCGAGCGAGCGGCTTGCGGCTGCCGGGGTGGGGCCGGCGTAGAAGATGGTCTCGCCCGCAAGCCCGAAGGGAAGCTCGCCTGTCTCCCGCAGAGCGGCGAGCATGCGCTCATGCCCTGCGTCGCGGCTCGTGAACACGGCCCCTGTAAGGCGCACTTCCTGCCCGATGCGCAGCTCGGCGAGCTTTTCCCGATCGGCCGGCAAGGTCATGCGGATAGGTTCGCTCATGGTTAGTCCTCCCAGCTCAAAAGGTCGATCGAGGCGCTGCGCATAGCCGAACACCCCATGTTGACGGCAACGGGGAGCGCCGCGATGTGACAAGGCGCCGTCTCTAGGTGCACGGCGAGCGCTGTGGTCTTGCCCCCGAGCGCGCCGGGGCCGATGCCGGTTGCGTTTATGGCGTCGAGCAGCTCGCGCTCGAAGGCGGCGTGCTCGGGCGTTGCGGCGGGGGCTCCGATCTCTCGCAGAAGCGCATGCTTGGCAAGCCTCGCCACCTTGTCGAAGGTCGCGCCCACGCCCACGCCCACGACAAGCGGCGGGCAGGCGTTCGCGGCCTTCTCGCGCACGCAGTCGAGCACGACCTTCCTCACGCCCTCGATTCCCGCGCCTGGGGCGAGCATGACCACGCGCGAGGCGTTGTCCGATCCGCCGCCTTTCAAAAGGACGTGCAGCGTCGCACCGTGTCCCGGTTTCGTCGCTATCTCTGCGAAGGCGGGCGTGTTGTCGCCCGTGTTCGTGCGGTCGAAAAGCGCGTCGCGCACCACGCTCATACGCAGACGCCCGTCGGTGTAGGCGCGCGCGACCGCGTCGTCGACCTGCGAGAGGATGTCGCCGGGGATGGAGAGCTCCTCGCCAACCTCGAGCCTCACCCAGCAGGTTCCCGTGTCCTGACACAGGGGCACGCCGTCCTCGCGCGCGATCTGCGCGTTTTCCAGCAGGCAGTCGAGCACTGACTGCGCGCGCGGCTGCTCCTCGATCTTCCGTGCGGCAGCGAGGCCGCAGAGCACGTCTTCGCGCAGCCCGACTGCGGCAGCGCGAATCGCGTCGTAGGTCGCGTTCGCCACGCGCTTCGCCGTGAGGGTGTTGTTCTCGCGTTCCACTCGATTTCCCTTCTCGTCTTGCAAATGCGTTGAGTGTAGCACGAGCCGCCGCGTTTCGCGTGAGTCCTCGAACAGCGGCAGGGTGAGCGCCTGTCGCCGTGTTGGCCCCGCCCCGCTCGATGGATTGCCTGTGCGCTTGCCCGCGCGGATTCGGTACTGCGGCACCGAAGCGGTATACTTTTACGGTTGTATAGAAGCGCGCAAGGGCGCGTACGAAGCGAGAAGGCTCGGAGGTAAGGCATGGATATCGCGCAGGAATCGCTGCGTTTGCACGAAGAGTGGCAAGGCAAGCTTGACACCGTTCCCAAGATGGAGATCAAGACGCGCGAGGATCTGGCGCTCGCTTATACGCCGGGCGTCGCCGAGCCGTGCAAGAAGATCGCGGCGGACCCCGCGCTCGCCTACACCTACACGCAGAAGGCGAACACCATCGCCGTCGTCTCCGACGGGTCGGCGGTGCTCGGCCTGGGCAACATCGGTCCTTTGGCCGCGATGCCCGTCATGGAAGGCAAATGCGCGCTGTTCAAGGCTTTCGGCAACGTGAACGCCGTGCCCATCTGCCTGGATACCCAGGACGTCGACGAGATCGTCGAGACGGTCAAGCGCCTCGCCCCCGCGTTCGGCGGCATCAACTTGGAGGACATCTCGGCGCCGCGCTGCTTCGAGATTGAGAACCGCCTTATCGACGAGCTCGATATCCCCGTGTTCCACGATGACCAGCACGGCACCGCCATCGTCGTGCTCTCCGGCGTCATCAATGCGCTTCGCCTCACGGGCAAGAAGAAGGAGGAGTGCCGCGTGATCGTGAACGGCGCGGGCTCAGCGGGCATCGCCATCGCCAAGCTCATGCTAAGCTACGGCTTCAAGAACCTCATCCTGTGCGACAAGTGCGGCATCATCTGCTCGAAGTCCGAGGGCGTGACCGACGCTCAGCGCGCCATGCTTGAGGTGACGAACCTTGCGGATGAGGAGGGAACCCTCTCCGACGCGATGCGCGGCGCCGACATCTTCGTCGGCGTGTCCGCCCCGAACATCGTGAGTGAGGAGATGGTCTCCTCCATGAACGACGACGCGATCCTCTTCGCGATGGCCAACCCCGTTCCCGAGATCTACCCCGACGTGGCTCGCCGCGCGGGCGCGCGCGTCGTCGGCACGGGCCGTTCGGACTTCCCGAACCAGATCAACAACGTGGTCGCCTTCCCCGGCATCTTCAAGGGCGCCCTCGAGGCGCGCGCGACGCGCATCACCAACGACATGAAGCTCGCCGCTGCCTCCGCGCTCGCCGCTCTCGTGTCTGACGAGGAGCTTTGCGAGGACTTCATCATGCCCGAGCCCTTCGACCCGCGCGCCGTCGAGGCGGTTGCCGCCGCCGTGCGCAACTGCGTGGCGGACTAGGAGCCCATGCCGTTGACGCCCGAGAGACATATCGCCGAGCCTGCGCAGCCCGTTTCGGAGCGCGAAGGCTTTGATGCGCAGGGGGCGCCCGTAAGCGGCCAGCCCGAGGGAAACTCCCCCCGCGGCGTCTTCGTCACGTTCGAGGGCGGCGACGGCGTGGGGAAATCGACCCATATCCGCTACGTTGCCGACGAGTTGCGCCGCGCGGGGCGCGAGGTCGTGTGCCTGCGCGAGCCTGGTGGCACAGGCGTCGGCGAGTCGCTTCGGGCGATGGTGCTCGACCCCGAAAACGGCGAGATATCGAGCGAGGCGGAGCTCTTGATGTACGAGGCCGCCCGCGCCCAGTTGGTCTGCGAGGTCATCCGCCCTGCGCTCGAAAGGGGAGCGGTGGTGCTCTGCGACCGCTTCGCGGACTCGACGATCGCCTACCAAGCCTACGGGCGCGGCCTTCCCCTCGATTTCGTACGACGAGCGAACACGTTCGCCACGGGCGGCATCGTTCCCGACCGCACCATCCTCCTCGTGCTCGGCAACACGCGCAAAAGCCTTGCCCGGGCGACAGGTGCTGGCGCGGGGGATAGGATGGAGCAGGCGGGAGAAGTATTCCATTCGCGTGTGAACAGGGCTTTCCTAAAGCTTGCCAAGCGCGACCCGAAGAGAATCCGCATCGTTCGCTCCAGCTCGTCGCGCAAGGCGACCGCCGCTGCCGTCGCTGCCGAGCTTGCCGATATCCTTCCCGAGCTTTCCGCCCGAGCGGCGGGCGCGACTCCTTCCCAGCCTGCAGCACCCCAAGGGGCGGGTACGGCCAAGGGCAAACCACAGGCGAAGCGCAAGCGCGGTGGCCGGGGAAAGAGGGGGCATCGTGGCTGACGCGTTTGAGAACATCTTCGGCCAGCCTCGGGTGCGCGACTTCTTGCGCGCGAGCGTTCGCGGCGGGCATGTGAGCCAGGCGTATCTGTTCTGCGGCCCCGCCGGCTCGAACAAGACCGCGGCCGCATACGCGCTCGCCCAGGCATACCTCTGTCCGAAGGGGGCGAAAGGCCCGCGCGGAGGTTTGTGCGGGGCGTGCGATGCCTGCTCGCGCATCGCCCGGCGCAAGCATCCCGACGTGCGCTACTATGCGCCCGAGGGTGCGGGCGGCTACCTGGTCGAGCAGATCCGCGAGATCGTGTCGGACGTTTCCTATGCCCCCATCCAGGCGAAGTCGAAGGTCTATATCCTCGACCGCGTGGACATGCTGGGCACCGCCGCGGCGAACGCCTTCTTAAAGACGCTCGAGGAGCCGCCCGCCAACGTGCTGATCGTCCTTTTGGGCCGCACGCGGGAAAGCGTGCTCCCGACGATCGTCTCGCGCTGTCAGGTCGTCCCGTTCCGCCATATCCCTGCAACCGAGGCCGCGGGCATTATCCGCCAGAACACGGGCGCCTCGATCGAGACCGCGCGCATCGCCATCGAGGCGTGCTCGGGTTCGATCACGCGCGCGTGCGAGTTTTTGAAGTCCAACGACAGCCTCGCCTTCCGGAGGGGCGTGGTCGACGCGATGTCGCGGCTCGCCACCGCCGACGATTGGGATATCATAGAGCTCGCTGCCGGTCTCGTGAGGGCTGCGAAGGCACCGCTCGACGATGTCCGCGCGGCGCTCGAGGCGGAGCTTTCCGAGAACGCCGATTTCCTGGCCAAGTCGGCGATCCGCCAGATCGAGGCGCGCAACAAGCGCCAGATCACGGCGAAGACCTCGCAGGCGCTCCACCAGGTTTTCTCGATTGCGAGCTCTTGGTTGCGCGATGTGATGGCGACCTGCGCTGGAACGCCCGAGTTCATCGTGAACGTCGACGTCAAGGCGCAGATTGAGATGGCCGCCGCGCGCACCGACGAGGCCCGAGCGGCCGCCGCGCTTGCCGCGCTGCGCGAAAGCGACGAGGCTATCTCGTATAATGTTTCCCCAGAAACGTGCATCGATGCGATGCTGTTTGAAGTGAGAGAGGTTCTGTATGGTTCGAGTCGCGCCCATTAGGCTCGCATTCAATCCGCGCACGCTGTGGTTCGACCCGCGTGATCTGGATATTCGTAACGGCGACGACGTGGTGGTGCTCACCGCGCGCGGCGTCGAGTTCGGCCATGCCGCAGGCGACGTCTTTGAGATCGACGAAGACCAGGTGAAGAAGCTGAAGTCGCCGCTCAAGCCCGTGAAGCGCATCGCTACGCCCGAGGACGTGGAGCGCGCCGCCGAGATGGAGCGGCTCGGTCGCGAGGCGCTGCCCATCTTCAAGGAGATGGCCGCCGAGGCGAACGAGGACATGCATCCGGTGTCGGTGGAATACCTGCTCGAGGGCGACAAGGCGGTCTTCTACTTCGAGGCGGAGGAGCGCGTTGACTTCCGCGAACTTGTGCGCAAGCTCGCCTCGCGCTTCCATGTGCGCGTCGACATGCGCCAAATCGGCGTGCGTGATGAGGCGCGCATGGTCGGCGGCCTTGGCCACTGTGGCCAGGAGCTGTGCTGCGCCCGCTTGGGCGGCGAGTTCTGCCCCGTGTCCATCCGCATGGCCAAGGAGCAGGACCTCTCGCTCAACCCGCAGAAGATTTCCGGCGTGTGCGGGCGTCTCATGTGCTGTTTGCGCTACGAGTTCGACGCGTACAAGGACTTCAAGAGCCGCGCCCCCAAGCAGAACGCCACAGTGAAAACGCCTGATGGCCCGGCGAAGGTTGTCGACCTGGACGTGCCGCGCGAGGTCGTCTCGGTGCGCCTTGAGGGCGAGAAGCCCGTTCGCGTGCCGCTTTCCGCCTTCGATGCGCCCGAGGAGGGAACGCGCCCGAACACGATCGGGCGGGAGGCGTGGGACGAGGCGAACGCTCCCGAGGAGCCGGAGTTCACCTCCAATGCGCTCTTCTCGACCGACCAGTTCACCGGCAGGGACAAGCTCGCGGAAGCGGGCAGCGTGCGCCGCACAGGTTCCTCGAAGCGCTCGCGCAAGGGCGCTGCAGACGAGCGCTCGGCCGAAGAGCCGCATCGCGCGCGTCGTCGCCGGTCGACCAAGGTCTCTGCGGAAAGCGATCGCTCCTCCAAGCAGGATTCCCAGGAGAAGAAGCAGGACAAGCAGGCCTCCCGCGGGTCCTCTTCCAAACGCAAGCCGCGCCGGCGCCCCGATCAGAAGGCGGGCGAGAGCAAACAGGGCAAGCAGTCCGCGGAGCGCTCGGCCAAACATCAAAAGCCGCAGCGCGCCAAAGAGGAGGGGAAAGGCCAGCAGAAGTCGGGCCCCCGCCCCGGTCAGAAGTCCTCGGGTCTTCGCGCGAAGCCTCAAAAGCAGGCATCGTCTTCGGGGTCGCGTCAGCAGGGAGAGAGCGGCCAGCGTCCTGCGCAGGGCGGCGCTCCCTCGCAAAACGAGCATCGTCGCGCGCGCAGGCGCTCGCACAAGGCCGGCGGCAGCTCGCAAAACGAAGGCTAAGGAGAGCAAATGCCCATCGACTACGCGCTTTTGACGGACTTGTACGAGATCACGATGGCTCAGGGCTATCGCGATTCCGGGCATGAGAACACCGAGGCATGCTTCCATATGTATTTCCGCGACACCCCGTTCAAAGGGGGCTATGCCATCGCGTGCGGCATGGCGCAGCTTGCGGACATGGTGGACACCTACGGCTTTTCGGGCGAGGACATCGACTATCTCTCGAAGATTCCCGCTCCGGGCGGCGGCGCGCTGTTCGCCGCCGATTTCCTGGAATGGCTGCGCGACTTCAAGCTGACGGTCGACATCGATGCCGTGCCCGAGGGGCAGGTCGTGTTCCCGAACGAGCCCCTCGTTCGCGTCAAGGGCCCGATCATGCAGTGCCAGCTGCTCGAGGCGGCGCTTCTCAACTGCGTGAACTTCCAGACGCTCATCGCGACCAAGGCCGCGCGCGTGTGCCTTGCGGCGCAGGGTGCGCCCGTGGCCGAGTTCGGCCTGCGCCGTGCCCAGGGCGCGGGCGGCGGCCTGTGGGCGTCGCGCGCGAGCATCGTGGGCGGCTGCGCGTCGACTTCGAATGTGCTCGCGGGCAAGATGTTCGACCTCCCCGTGTCGGGCACGCACGCCCACTCGTGGGTCATGGCGTTCCCCTCCGAGCTCGAGGCGTTCCGCGCCTACGCGGAGGCGTTTCCCAAAAACTGCACGCTGCTCGTGGATACTTACAACGTCGAGCAGGGTATCGACAACGCGATCACCGTCGGCCTTGAGATGCGCGAGCGCGGTGAGAAGCTCTCGGGCATCCGCATCGACTCGGGCGACTTGGCATGGCTTGCGAAGATGGCGCGCCGCAAGCTCGACGCTGCTGGCTTGACCGACTGCGGCATCGTGCTTTCCAACGACCTCGACGAGTACACGATCCAGTCGATTCTCGAAGAGGGCGCCCAGGTGAGCGCCTGGGGCGTGGGCACGAAGCTCGCCTGCGCCTACGATCAGCCCACTCTTGGCGGCGTCTACAAGCTTTCCGCGACGCGCAAGCCGGGCGGCGAGTGGGTCGATCATCTGAAGATCTCCGAGTCGGCTAAAAAACTCACGTTCCCCGGCGTCCTCGACGTGCGCCGCTACTACCACGAGGATGGCCACATCGCAGGCGACATGGTGTTCGACACTAACGCCGGCGTACAGGAGTGCGAGACGATCGTCGATCCGCTCGACTCGCTGCGCCGCAAGCGTCTGGGCGGCAAGCGCTTCGAGACACTGCTTGCGCCGCTCGCGCGCAACGGCAAGACGGTGCTCGCGCCTAAGTTCCGCGATGCGCTCGCCGCGAGGGAGCGTGCGAGGGCGGGGCTTGCCACGCTCGACGAGAGCCAAAAGCGCATGCTCAACCCGCATTCGTATCCGGTGGGACTCGAGCACGGACTGTTCGAGCACCGAAGCGATCTGGTCGCGAAGTTGCGCGGCTTCGAGTAGCGGGTGGAATCTGATACGCCAGCGCCGCAACGAACGGTGCCGCATGAGATAGGAGAATGAATGCCAGCCTGCAACCTGATTATCGATTCCTGTTGCGATCTGCCCTTCGAACTGGTCGATCGCGAAGGCATCGAGCTGATCGAGTTTCCCTACATCGCCGGTGACGGCGAGCATTCCGATGATATGTACCGCTCGCGTTCCGCGCAGGACTTCTTCGATTCGATGCGCAACGGCGACGAGCCCTCGACGGCCCAGGTTCCGATCACGATGTACCAAGACGTGTTCACCCGCGCGATCGAATCCGGCGTCCCGACGGTGTGCCTGAGCTTCTCAAGCGGCCTGTCCGGCAGCTACAACACCGCTATGATCATCCGCGACCAGCTCGTGGCCGAGCATCCCGAAGCCGAGCTGTACGTGGTCGACACGCTGTTGGCATCGATTGCCGAAGGGTTCTTGGTCTATGAGGCCATTCGCCAGCGTGACCGGGGGCTTACCGCCAAGGAGATGGTGGATTGGGCCGAGGAAGCGCGCTACTACATCGACGCCGAGTTCATGGTCGATGACCTTGAAGCGCTTCGCCGTGGCGGCCGCATCCCCGCCTCGGTTGCGCTCGCCGGATCGAAGCTCGACGTGAAGCCTCTGCTTAACATCGCGCTCGATGGCAAGCTTTCGCTCACCGGCGTCGCGCGCGGGCGGAAGAAGGGCATCAAACAGCTTGCGGAGTACTATGCAAAGCATGTCTCGGACGAAGGGGCAGCTCGCTTCGCCGTTATCGGCAACGCCGACTGCCCGAAGGATGCTGATCGCCTGAAAGAGGCGCTTTCGAAAATCGACGAGAATATCTTGTTTCTGGAAAGCAGCATCGGCCCGGTCATCGGGTCGCATGTGGGGCCGGGCATGCTGGCCGTGGTGTTTTGGGGCAAGGACCGCCGCGAGGAGCTTTCCGTGGCCGACCGCATCGCCCGTAAAGTGAAAGGCAATTAGGGGGTCCCATGCGTTATATCTTTTTCGGTGACGAGAACTTCCACGACGATATCGCCGTGCGCTTGGCGAACGCCGGCTTCGAGCGCTGCGCCGATATCGAGGAGGCAAGCGCCATCATCACGTTCTGCACCTCGCAATCGGCGCTCGAAGACGCGTACTTCGACGAAGGCGGGTTCGTCCAGTCGGCGCATCCCGGCGCGGTGCTCATCGACTTCTCCGCATCGACGCCAGGTTTCGCGCGCGAGCTCGGCGCGGTCGCCACGGTGAGCGACCTGGGGTTTGTCGAGGCGCCGATCGCCCTTGAGGACATGCTCGATCCGCGTCCCTTCGACGAGGATAACCTCGTTTGCTACGCTGCGGGCGAAGAGGACGCCGTCGCCGCGGCGCAAGGGCTTCTCAATGCGGTCTGCGGTCGCGTAGTGGAATGCGGCGCTGCAGGAACGGCACAGCTCATGCGTGCTGTTCGCACTCTGCAGGAGGCGGCTGCCGTCGTCTCTGCGATCGAGGCGAACGCGCTGGTCCGTGCCGCGCACCGTGCCGCTTTGGGCAACGGCCTCTCCGATGTCGCGATTTCCGGCCTCTCCGAGCCCGCCGAGCGCATGCTCGAGGCGGTTCGCGAAAAGCGCTTCGAGGGCGCGTTCACGGCGGAGATGTTCCTCTCGGAGCTGCAGGCCGCGCTCGCAAGTGCCGACGATGCCGATTTGATCCTTCCGCAGGCGGAATCGACGATGCACCTCGTGGAGCTGCTCGAGGTGATCGGAGGCTCGTTCAAGTCTCCGGCAGCTTTGGCGTTGGTCTACGGCGAGGAGGCCGAATGCGCCGAGAATGGTCTCGATTGGTCGCGTGCTGAGGAAGCATATGGTCAGGGTTCTGACGATGACGACGACTACAGCTACGATGACGAGGAAGACGATTGCGGCTGCGGTCATCATCACGACCACGGCGGATTCGGGTACTCGGCGAACTAAGCTTGGCTGCCCTGGTTATGATTCGCGCGAATCTTGCAAACTAGTTTGACCTGTCCGCTCGGGAGCATGCGGCGGCGTCTGCTCTCGAGCTGCTGATATTGGCTTGATACCGATGCGTTTCACGGCTAATTCGGCGGGTCGGGAGCTCGGCGGGATAAACGTTAGGCTCGTCCTCCTGCGAGCACCCGGGGCCGCCTCCGTGCTCAGACAGTCCTCGCTGCGCTGCGGAACTGCGCGCGGAGGCGGCCCCGAATACTCGCAGGCTACATATTGCGGCTTGACTCGATGGACGGAATAGCAGTTTCGACGAGCCGAGAATTGCCTCCGCGCGCAGTTCCGCACGACGCGAACAGTCCAGTGGACTGTTCGCCAAAGCAGGACTGTTTGAGCACGGAGGTAATCTCGGCTTGCCGAAACGACGGGAATGAATGATGCTTCAAAGCGAAATTGACATATCTTCTTGCGCCCTTTGCCCGCGCGCATGCGGAGTTGACCGCAGCGCGGGGGCTCGTGGTGTTTGCGGGGCCGATGGGCGCCTTCGCATCGCCCGCGCCGCGCTGCACTTCTGGGAGGAGCCGCCGATCAGTGGCACGCATGGCTCGGGCACGGTGTTCTTCTCGTGGTGCCCGCTTCGCTGCGTGTACTGCCAGAACGCCGTCATTGCCGACGGCGAGGCGGGGGCAGAGATATCGATCGGGCGTCTGGCGCAGATCTACTCCGAGCTTCAAGCGGAGGGTGCGCTGAATATCAACCTTGTGACTCCGACCCATTATGCGCCGCATGCGCGCGCCGCGCTCGATTTGGCGCGGGAGCGGGGGATGGACCTTCCCGTCGTTTGGAACACCTCGGGATACGAGACGGTTCGCGCCGTCCGTGAAAACCGAGGTTATGCGGATGTGTATCTCACCGATTACAAATATGCCTCTTCCGATTTAGCTGCCCGATATTCAAAGGCTCCTGATTATCCTCAGGTCGCCTTCGATGCGCTTTCTGCCATGGTCGATGAAGTGGGCGACCCTTGCTTTGACGAGTACGAGGGCGACGGGCGCATGACGCGCGGGGTGGTGGTGCGCCATCTGATGCTGCCCGGTGCGCTCGAGGACTCGAAACGTGTGGTGCAAACGGTGTGGGAGCATTTCGGCAGTTCGGTTCTGCTTTCGATTATGAACCAGTACACTCCCGTCTTGTCGGATAGCGCCGAGGCAGGCGATACCTGGGCTCGCCGCGAGCTTGAGCGCTGTCCCGAGCTCGCCCGTCGCGTTTCCGATGAGGACTATGAGCGACTGCTCGATTTTGCCGATTCGCTTGGAATCGAGGATTACTTCTGGCAGGAGGGCGGTGCTGCCGAGGAGAGCTTCATCCCCGCCTTCGACCTTGAGGGCGTGTTGAGCGTGTAGGTTCCTGTTGATGCGTCGCCGCGCTCGTCCATTTCGGGCATATGCTTCCAGAATCGTTTCGGCATGAATTGTCGGCGGAGCTCGGGGTGGTAGCGCGCATCGACGGAGACGGCGTCGTAGAACCGCTTCCATGCTTGCTGCATCATCTGTTCGTCAGCTGCTTTTTCGGGAAGATTTACTCCGTCGGTTTGAACGAGCTGCCACCCCGGTCCGTCGTAGATTCCCGCTATGTGGTGAGCTTCGTCGTAAATCATGAAGGGGACGTCGTTGAAGCGCGCCGAGAACCAGCCCATAAGCAGCGGCACGACCGATGCCTTCGGTGAGCAGCGGGCGAACCATACGTTGCCTTGAAGGCGCTCGAATCGTAGGAATTGCTGCAGGTAATGGCGCTCGTTCATCACCGATCGGTTGAGCGCGACAAGCGGGGCGACGGCCGGGTGCGCGATTTCTCCGATCGCCGCTCGGCGCGCGTCAGCCCTCATAGCGTAGCGGATAAACCGATAGACGATGGTGCCCGCTTGTGCGTCGTCGGAGAGTGCGGCGTGCAGCACGGCGTTGAACCCCGCTTTCCCCGTTGTGCGCACCAGCCCGCGTTTGACACGCTCGGCGAGCGCGGCGTCGGACTCAATCGTGCGCACGCTTTGCCCTAGGCGCGGCTGAAACGAGGATTCCCGGGTGATATCCTCAGGGTCCTCGTGGTTTGCGTAAGCTTGGAACACTGCGGTGAGCAGCCCCTCGGGCGTTCCGTCGTAGATGTACGCGACGTGGGTGAGCGGCTCTTCTGCGGCAATCATGCGCAAACCTTTTGCTTGTCGATGGCATGCTGCCACCCGAACAGGCCGTCGGCTTGGCTGGCGAGTGCGCTTTTCTCAGGGAGGCTGCGGGGGCTTGAGCTTGATATGCTCGTCTTCTGCGCAATTGCGAGGGCGCCGCTTACGCCTGCTTTTTGCGAGGTTCCGAGCGCATCGCCTACGCCTGCCTTCGCTGAACGGGCGTGCGTATCGCGCGCCCCCGCCCTCTGCTCGTCATGGTGCGCGCCGCGTTCGTGCGCTTCCTCGATTCGATTCCTACGCAAATCCTGTCCCTCAAGTGGGTCGAAGAGGCACAGCTGCCCCTGGCATTGCTTCGCCGCACGTCGCCCGTGCTTTCCGCCGTCGATAGGGGCGGCAAGCTGCGCGCGGAGGGCCCCTGGAGTGAGGGGCATGCCTGCGCCTGCGTACTTCCCGTTGCAGGTGATGAAGAAGCGTGCGCGCTTGTAGGCGATACCGAGTTTGCACAGTTCGGGTTCGTGCAGGCAGCATGTGCGTCGGGCCTTCACGATAAGGCGCGCCCCGCGCGGCCCGATGCCGGGCACACGCAGGAGCATTTCGAGCGGGGCGGTGTTCACCTCTACGGGGAAGTGCTCCAGATGGTTGACGGCCCAGTTTGCCTTCGGGTCAAGCTGTGGGTCGAGGTAAGGGTTTTCCTCATCGATTATCTCGCTTACGTCGAACTTGTAGAAGCGCATAAGCCAATCGGCCTGGTAGAGTCGATGCTCGCGATCGAGTTCCACCGCGCCTGATGCGGGCAGGCGCTCATCGGAGGTAACTGGCAGGTAGGCGCTGAAGAACACGCGCTTGAGGGAGAGCGTGCGGTAGAGCGCCGCCGATAAGTTCAGGATCTGGAAGTCGTTTTCGGGTGTGGCGCCGATGATCATTTGCGTGCTTTGGCCTGCAGGGACGAAAGCCCGCTTGCGTTTCGCCGGTCGATTTTGCGAGTAGTATGTCGTGCTCTTTCGCATGAGAGCACGCATGTCAGCGTCTTCTGCCATGGAGTCGCGAATCTGGCGCATCGGAGCCAAAAGCTGCTGCTTGCGCTTTTGCGGACACAGAAGCGCAAGGCTTTTCTGGGAGGGGAGCTCTAGGTTCACGCTCATGCGGTCGGCCAGGCGTCCCAGCCGATCGATTAGCTCGGGCGAGGTGCCGGGCACGGCCTTCGCGTGGATGTATCCGCGAAACCCGTATTCATCGCGCAGGATTCGCAGCGTTTCGATCAGAAGCTCGGTCGTGTAATCGGGGCTTTTCAGAACGCCCGAGCTCACGAACAGCCCCTCGATGTAGTTGCGCCGATAGAAGGAAATCGTCAGGTCGGCGAGCTCGCGCGGGGTGAACGCGACACGAGCGACGTCGTTGCTCGCGCGGTTCACGCAGTAGGCGCAGTCGTAGACGCAGACGTTGGTCATGAGCACCTTCAGAAGCGAGATGCAGCGCCCGTCGGGGGTGAAGCTGTGGCAGCACCCCGCGGCCAGGGCGTTTCCTAGCTGCCCGCGCCGTGCTCCTCGGTCGACACCGGAAGATGTGCAGGCTACGTCGTACTTTGCGGCGTCAGCGAGAATTTCCAGTTTGTCGGCGATATTCATGGGTACACCTGTTCGTTCGAATATTTGTTCGTATTTTAACAAGCTTCGAACCGATGTGCAATGCCTGCGCCTTTCTTGGTTGATTTTCATTGTTAGCCGAACACTCGCGCCGTAATCGGCGTTTTCGCAGCTAGCAGGACGGGCGTGCAAACG
>NZ_CAKUAL010000021.1 GCF_934636505.1 uncultured Ellagibacter sp. | reverse complement strand
CAAACACCGGCTTGCTCCCGCCGATGGCAAGCCCCGCCGCCATACCGGCCGCGTTCTCCTCGCAAATGCCTACGTCGATGAAGCGATCGGGGAACTCCTTCTCGAAGTCGGTGAGGCCCGTGCCGCTTTCCATCGCGGCAGTGATCGCGACGATGCGCTCGTCGGCGCGCGCCTCGTCCAAAAGAGCCTTCCCGAACACCGAGGTATAGCTCGGCGCCTTCGCGGGCTTCTTTAGGGCCTTGCCCGTGGCGATATCGTAAGGACCCGTACCATGGAAACGCGTCGGCTCCGCCATCGCGGGACCGTACCCGGCGCCCTTCTTGGTGACCACGTGCATGAGCACCGGACCGTCAGAGGCCAGACACGTCGAGAGCATTTCCTTCAGCTCGTGGATATTGTGCCCGTCGACCGGCGTCGTGCACACGATGCCCAGCTGCTCGAAGATCATCGAGTGAGGAATGACGAACTGCTTCATCGATTCCTTCGCGTTGCGCCCGAAATGCATGAGGGCGCTGCCAAGAGCGCCCGATTGCTCCATGGCTTCCTGCACGCGGTCGCGCGTCGTGCGATACGACGATGACGTGCGCAAATAGCCAAGGTGCTTCATGAGCGCGCCGACGTTGCGCGAGATGGACATCTCGTTGTCGTTCAGGATGATGACCATGGGAAGCTGGGCCTGCCCGATGTAGTTGAGCGCCTCGAAGGCCATGCCTCCGCCTAACGCCGCGTCGCCGATGAGCGCGACGATCTTGTTCGTGCCGCCCGAAAGCGCTCGCGCCTTGGCAAGCCCCACGGCAATCGAAAGCGAGTCGGACGCGTGCCCGGAGGCGTGTACGTCGTATTCGCTCTCAGAGGGCTTCGGGAAGCCTGAAATGCCGTGGAACGTGCGCAGCGTGTCGAAGCAGTCGCGCCGCCCCGTCACGAGCTTGTGCGCATACGACTGGTGCCCCACGTCGAAGATGAACTTGTCTTCGGGGCAGTTAAGAAGGCTGTGAACTGCAAGGATAATCTCGACCGCGCCAAGGGACGACGCCACATGGCCACCCGTTTTAGAAGTGGTGGTGATGATCTGCTCCCTGATCTCGCGAGCAAGAATCGAAAGCTCATCGTCGGTGAGAAGTTTCAGGTCGGCAGGTGAATCGACCACGTCAAGTATGCGCTTATTCGCCATGATGCAAGAACTCCTCTTTTCCCCTCGCGCCTTCGTCGCAAAAGCGGTGCTATCGCGCAGTCGACGCCGCCTCGTCTTGGCGTGCAGCTGCCGCCTCGCCCTGGGAAGGCGAGCTTTGATCGTCGGATGCGTCGGCCTGGTCGGCCTGTTCGCCCTGCTTGGTTGTGAGGTTTGCAGCATCCTGCTCGAGAAGCTCCTCGGCGCCTTCCTCAGACAGATCGCATGCGGAAAGGCCGAGCTTCACCGCCTCCTCGTAGAGCGCGAGCGCTTCGTCAAGCGAGATGCCGGGCGCGCTTACCGCCTCGACGATTTCATCGAGGCGGTCGCGAACCTGATCGTACGATGCAACGTTAGAGTCCGACATTCGCCGGCTCCTCGGGAGCACAGGTCGGTTCCTCTGCTGCGCAAGCCGGCTCTTCGAGCGATGCGGCATCGGCCGAGGTATCCTCGCCTTCTGCCGCGGGCGCGTTCTCAACGGCGCCTTCGGATGCAGGCTGCTCGCCAGCGGTTTCAGCTGCAGAATCTTCTTCATTGGTCGGGAACGCGTAGGCCGCCAGGGCCTCTTCCTCTCGACGGCGCGCCGCCTCGGGATCTTTCGCGTCCTCCTCGAGCTGACGGGCAATGCGGCCCAAAACACCGTTCACGAAACGGGGCGACTCGTCTTCGCCACCGAAATCCTTCGCCAGTTCGACCGCTTCGTTGATGGCGACCGAGACCGGCACCTCGTCGACGAAGAGCATCTCGTACGTCGCCAGACGCAGGATGCAGCGGTCAACGATGGGCATGCGGTTAAGCTTCCAGTTCTCGGAGGTCGAATTGAGGCGCACGTCGATGGGGAGCATCTTCTCGTCGACGCCCTCGATCAGCCCGATCGCGTAGTCCGAAAGCGACTTGCCGTCGTCTTCGAGCACAAGGCCCGAATCGAGCAGGTCGGACGGACGCGTGCCCTTTATTTCACTGGTATAGAGCACCTGGAGCGCGCTTTGACGCGCAGCGGTGCGTTCATGTCGTCGTGATGCCATTGATCTCCTATTCGGCGAACTGGATGCCGTCGATGTAGACATCGACCGAGGCAACCTCGACGCCGACCTGGCTTGCCACCGCATCGGCCACAGCCTGGCGCAAGCTGGACGCGACCTCGGGAAGCACGAAGCCGTAGTAGACCTCGATGCGCACGGCGACTGCCAGTTTGTTGTCTTCGTTTACGGTGATTTCGATGCCCTGGGTCGACGGCTTCTGGCCGAACACGGCGCGGATGCCGCGGCCCTGAGCGCCCGCCGAGCCGACGCACGCAACGCCCTCGACCTCGCTGACCGCAATGGACACGATTGTTTCCACGACGCCCGGGGCGAGCGCCATACCTTCGACGTTCAACTCACTCATAACAAGTCTCCCATCTGGGTCTCGATGAAGTCAGTCGTGGCTTCACCCGCACGGAACACCTCGTTGTCGAGCACGCGACGGTGGAACGGCAACGTGGTGGCGATGCCTTCGATCTTGAACTCGTCGAGCGCGCGGCGACCGCGTGCAAGGCATTCCTCGCGATCCTGCCCGCTCACGATGACCTTCGCCACCATGGAGTCATAATACGGCGAAATAGAGGAGCCTTCGTGAACGTAGGTCTCCACGCGCACGCCCGGGCCCATCGGGGGCTCGAAGCGCGTGATCTTGCCCGGGCACGGACGGAAGCCGTGATCGGGGTCCTCGGCGTTGATGCGGAACTCCATCGCATGGCCGAAGGGGGTAAACGGAGCGCGATCGGCGCAGCTCATAGGTTCGCCAGCCGCAATTCGCAGCTGCTCTTTGATGATATCGGTGCCCGTGATCTGCTCGGAAACGGGATGCTCGACCTGCACGCGCGTGTTCATCTCCATGAAGTAGAACTTGCCCGTGGTGTCGAGCAGAAACTCGATCGTGCCGGCGTTTTTGTAGTCGACCGCGCGCACCGCTTTGATGGCTGCAACGCCCATCGCGCGACGCAGCTCCTCGGTAAGCACCGGGGACGGAGCCTCTTCGATGAGCTTCTGATGGCGACGCTGCACCGAGCAGTCGCGCTCGCAAAGCGCCACGTTGTTGCCGTGGTTGTCGGCGAGCACCTGCACCTCGACGTGGCGAGGGCGCAGCACGAGCTTCTCGAGGTACACTCCGTCGTTGCCGAACGCCGCACCCGCCTCGGCGCGAGCAGCCTTGTAGTGGGACTCGAGGTCGGCCGGGTCGTGCACTTCGCGCATGCCCTTGCCGCCGCCGCCTGCCGTGGCCTTGATGAGCACCGGGTAGCCGACTTCCTCAGCGAAGGTGCGCGCCTCCTCGACGGTGTCGATGCAGCCGTCGGAGCCGGGCACCGTGGGGACGCCGCAAGCCTTCATGGTCTCGCGAGCGGAGGACTTGTCGCCCATGCGCTCGATGCACTCGGCGGAAGGCCCGATGAACACGAGGTCGTTGTCAACACAGGCGCGGGCGAAGTCGGCGTTTTCAGCCAAGAAGCCGTAGCCGGGATGGATCGCCTCGGCGCCGGTAATCTTCGCCGCCTCGATGATGTTCGACATCACGAGATAGCTTTTATTCGCCTGAGCAGGTCCGATGCAAACCTTTTCGTCAGCGTAGCGAACCGGGTAGGTGTCCTCGTCGGCGGTCGAGTAAACCGCCACGGTCTTCACCCCGAGTTCCTTGCAGGCACGCATGACGCGCAGCGCAACTTCCCCGCGATTGGCGATGAGAATCTTCTTAAACATTATGACTGCTCCGAGACAAGCGGGGTCTTCGCATGCGGCTCGATGTAGAAGAGCACGGTGCCGAACTCAACCGGGGTGGCGTCCTCGACGCACACCTCGCGAACAGTGCCCATCTCCTCGGCGGTGATCTCGTTCATGAGCTTCATCGCCTCGACGATGCACAGCGTCTGATTGGCGGCAACCTCGTCGCCCACCTTGACGAACGGCGGCTCATCGGGGGCCGGTGCGGCATAGAAGGTGCCCACCATCGGCGCCTTCACGGCATACCAGTTGGCGGGGTGCTCGCTCTCCTGCGCGGGAGCGGGCGCCGCAGGGGCGGGAGCCACGGCAGCGGTAGGAGCCGCAGCGGGGACGGCGGCTGCCGCAGGGGCGGCCACAGCCTGGCCGGGCATGCGCACTGCGATGCGGGTGCCTTCCTCTTCGACTACGATTTCGCCGACGCCGCTTTCCTCGGCAACGCGAACCAGCTCGCGAATCTGATTGATATCCACGTAATCTTCCTCCTTGGTACCGCTCGATTCCTGCTCGAGCAAGAAGTCAACCTTCTCGGACGTGCGGTGCTTGCTCAGGTATGTGCGCGCCTCGTTGGGGAACAGCGCATACATGAGGACGTCTTCCTCGCTCTGCGCGAGGTCTCCGATTTCTTCCGCCACCTCGTCAAACGTCGTGGTGACGAGCGAACCGGGCGCAATATCGGGATCGAGGACGTCGGAGTTGCCCACGACCTTCTTCACGATTTCCTTGTCCATGCGGCCGGGTGCCTTGCCGTAGTAGCCGCAGATGTAGTCCTTCATCTCCTTGGACACGACGCTCCAGCGCTTGCCCGTGATCACGTTGAACACGGCCTGCGTGCCCACGATCTGGGACATCGGCGTGACGAGCGGCGGATAGCCGACCTCGGCGCGGACCTTCGGGATTTCGGCCATAACCTCGCCCAGGCGGTCCGTGGCGTTCTGGATTTCCAGCTGGCTCATGAGGTTCGACATCATGCCGCCCGGAACCTGGTGGGAATACACCTTCATGTGCGTGAGCGAGGAAACGCCGCGCTTGTAGTGGCAGCGCTTGCGCACGCCTTCCCAGTATTCCGCAATCTCGAACAGAAGACCCAGGTCAAGACCGGTATCGTAACGGCTCTCCTGGAGCGCCGCCGCAAGCATCTCGACGGCGGGCTGGGAGTTGCCGAAAGCGAGTGGCGCGGTCGCCGTGTCAACGATCGCGGCACCAGCCTCGGCGGCCTTGATGTAGTTTGCCGGGGCCATGCCGCCGACATAGTGGCAATGCAGGTGCAGGGGCAGACCGATTTCCGCATTGAACGCCTTCACGATGCGCTCGGTGCGATACGGCGTGAGCATGCCCGCCATATCCTTGATGCAGATGGAGTCGGCGCCCAGATCCTTGAGCTGTTGACCGTAGTCAAGGAAGCTATCAAGCGTGTGAACAGGGCTGATGGTATACGAGATGGCGCCTTCGAAATGCGCACCGCACTCCTTGATAGCGTCGGCGTTGTCCACCACGTTTCGAATGTCGTTCAGCGCGTCGAACACGCGGAACACATGGATGCCGTTTCGGTTGGCCGCCTTGATGAAGCGGTTGCAGATCTCGCGCGAGTAATGCTTGTAGCCAACCAAATTTTGTCCGCGAGAGAGCATCGAAAGCGGCGTGTTCGGGGTGTTCGCCTTGATGGAGCGCAGGCGCTCCCAAGGATTCTCGTCGAGGAAGCGCAGGCACGTATCGAACGTTGCGCCACCCCAAGCCTCGATAGCCCAATACCCTACTCGGTCCATCTTCGGCAGAATCGGCAGCATATCGCCGATCTGCATGCGCGTGGCCCACAAGCTCTGCTGGCCGTCACGGATGGTGGTATCCATAATTTGAAGCCGTGGCATGAACTCACACCTCCTTCGGTTGTTTAAGTCAAAGAACGAAATCAAAATTATAGGAGAAGGCCGCGCAAGCGGCCTTCTGGCATCCGAATTTCACGGACAAGCAACACATGAACGGGTAGGCGGCGCGAGCGCGCGGAGCAATGAGCGTAGTTCGTGCTTCACTGGGCGGGTTGGGCAAACTCGGCTGGGCGATTGGCGCGCCTGGCTTGACTATGCGCGGCTCGGAAGCTCGACGACCGCCTTCGCGAGCACGTGGCCCTCGATCGCACGGCGAAACTCGTTGAGGTAGTACCCCTCGGAAAGCCCCAGCTTGCAATCGAGCGCGTAGACGGCGAGCGTGTAGACATGCGTCTTATCGGGCGGCTGGGGGCCGCAATAGCGATTGAACACAGCAGGATTCGAGCTGCCGTGCGCCATCGGCGACCAGTTGGAGTTCGCGCCCTGGGTGCACGCGATGGCTCCCGTGCGCGAGGCATCTTCGGGAATGAACGTTGTCGACGGGTCGAAATCGCAGGCCAACCAATGAATCCAACAAAAGCCGCCCACGGGAATCGCGTCGAAGTCGATAAACGCGAGCGCAAGCGAGGCGCTACCTTCGGGCACCTCCTCTATATGGATGGGGAAAGAGCGCACGGGAAAGCCCTCGAGCCTGTCAGCCTCAGGCGCGTACTTCCCGAATCGATCGGACAGCAGATTCCCTTCAAGCTCGACGCTCACACGCATGGCAGGACCCCTTTCGTTCGACGGCGTGACACTGCGAGTGTACCACGCGCGGCGCCGCGAAAAGAAGCGCTACGCAAGCCCGAACGCAAGCCCCACGGCGCGGATGCAGAACGCCACGACCCACGCGACGACGCACTGGGACACCACGAGCTTCGCCGCCGTGCGGCCGTTCGTCTCCTTCTTCACCGTCGCGATGGCAGCCACGCAGGGCGTATAGAGCAGCGTGAACACGAGGAACACGAACGCCGTGAAGGGCGTGAACACCTCCTGAAGCGCCGCGACGCCACCACCGACGAGCACGGTCAGGGTGGACACGACGCTCTCCTTGGCCATAAATCCGGTGAGCAGCGCCGTCGATGCGCGCCAGTCACCGAACCCGAGCGGTGCGAACACCGGGGCAATCGCGCCGCCGATCAAGGCGAGCAGGCTCTCATCGGCGCTTGCCGCAAGACCGAGTCCCGCGTCGAAGGTCTGCAGGAACCAGATAGCGAGCGTCGCGAGGAACACGACGGTGAACGCCTTCTGAATGAACCCTTTCGCCTTGTCCCATACGAGGCGAAGCACGCTTTTCGCGCTAGGGAGGCGGTAGTTGGGAAGCTCCATCACGAACGGTACGGGCTCGCCGGTGAATTTGAACCGCTTGAGCGCAAGCGCGTAGAGGACGCCCGTCGCCATGCCGAGCAGATAGAGGGCAAGCACCACAAAACCGCGCATCTCAGGTGGGAAGAATACACTTGTGAGCAGGCCGTATATCGGAAGTTTCGCGCTGCAACTCATGAAGGGGACGAGCAGGATCGTCATCTTGCGGTCGCGCTCGCTCGACAAGGTGCGCGAAGCCATGATCGCCGGTACCGAGCAGCCGAACCCCATAAGCATGGGCACGAAGCTTCTACCCGAAAGGCCAAGACGGCGCAGCGGCTTGTCCATCACGAAGGCCACGCGCGCCATGTATCCGCTGTCCTCAAGAATGGACAAGAACAAAAACAGCGTGACGATGACCGGCAAAAACCCGAGCACGCTTCCCACGCCGCCGCAGATGCCGTCGGTCACGAGCGAGCTTACGATCGGGCTCACCTCCGCCGCAGCGAGCGCATCGCCGATGGCGCCGATCACGAAATCGATTCCCGCCTGCAGCCAGTCCGACAGCCATGCGCCAAGCCAGCTGAACGTCATGAGGAACACGAACCCCATAATAAGGATGAAACACGGGATGGCGGTAAAGCGCCCGGTCAGGATGCGGTCGGCCGCCACGCTGCGGACATGCTCGCGGCTCTCGTGCGGGCGGACGATGGTGCGCGCGCAAAGGCGCTCGATGAACGAGAAACGCATGTTCGCAAGCGCCGCCTCGCGGTCGAGGCCGCCTTGACGCTCGAGAGCCTCGATGAAGCCGGTGAGCGCCTCGCGCTCGCGTTCAGGGACGGCGAGCTCGCTTTCGATCAGCGGGTCGCCCTCGACCATCTTCGTCGCGGCGAAACGCACGGGCAGGCCCGCCGCCTTCGCATAGGGGTCGATGAGGTGCATGAACGCGTGAACGCAGCGGTGCACCTCGCCGAGCGGATCGCCCGACTTCTCGCCTGCGGGGCAAAAGTCGATGTACCCGGGGACTTCGCGGTTCATCGCAACATGCATCGCATGGTCGACAAGCTCGTCGATGCCCTGGTTCTTCACCGCAGAAATGGGCACGACGGGAATGCCGAGCGCCGCCTCGAGCTCGTTGATGCGCACCGAGCCACCGTTCGCGGAGAGCTCGTCCATCATGTTGAGCGCGAGCACCATGGGAATATTGAGTTCCATCAGCTGCAACGTGAGATAAAGGTTGCGCTCGATGTTTGTCGCGTCGACGATGTTGATGATCGCGGTGGGCTTCTCTTTGATGAGGAAGTCGCGCGTCACGACCTCCTCGTTCGAGTACGGCGAAAGCGAGTAGACGCCGGGAAGGTCGACCACCGTTGCCTCGGGGTGGCGGCGCAGCTGGCCCTCCTTTTTGTCGACAGTGACGCCGGGGAAGTTTCCGACATGCTGATTTGCGCCTGTGAGCTGGTTGAACAGCGTGGTCTTGCCGCAGTTTTGATTGCCGGCGAGCGCAAAGGTAATCGGCGCGCCCTTAGGCAGAGGCTCACCGAGGTTGCGGATGTAGTCGTCGCCTGTCGCGCTCACCTCGCCGATACCGGGGTGCGCGGACGCGCGGGGCAACGGTTCGACGGGAACGGGCGTCTTGGGAAGGGACTCCACGGGCTCAATCAGGGCGAAGCGGGCGTCGTCGAGGCGCAGCGTCAGCTCGTAGCCGCGCAGCTCGATCTGGATGGGGTCGCCCATCGGGGCAACCTTGCGCACGCGCACTCCGATGCCGGGCGTAAGCCCCATGTCGAGCAGATGGCGACGCAGCTCGCCGTGGCCGCGCACCGCCTTGATAATCGCGCACTGCCCAGCCTTCAAAGTGTCGAGCGTGGGTTCATCGTTTGGTTCGTGCTCGCGACCTGCGGATTTGTCATCTGCGGGTGCACCGCTCGAGCGCCCGCCTTCTCCAGGCGCGCCGTCTTCCAGGAGCACTCCCCCGCTTCCCAGCTCGGCCTTCGCCGCATCGTTATTATCCTGCGTCATGCAAACCTCGTCCCCCGCGCTAACTTTCAACTGCTTATCGTTGCGCGTAACGGGCGCGAGCGCAAGAACATCTCCCCGAACGGCCGAGAAATATCCATCGCCCTACGAGCTGCCAAGCGGGAAAGCTCCTCGTGCCGAACGGAAGGTTCCTCGCCCCGCGAGCTATCGAGCGGAAAGCCCCTCGAGCATGCGGCGCAGCTCCTTCTGCACGCTGTGCTCGGTGTTGGGGCCGATGACCTTGCGCGCGACCTGCTTGATGGCCGAGCGACCGTTCTCCATCGCAATGGGCATGCCGACCATGCGCAGGATCTCGTAGTCGTTCATGGAATCGCCGAACGCCGCGACCTCGTCGGCCGAGACGCCGTGCGCCTCCATGACCTGGCGAATTCCCGTCGCTTTGTTCACGCCGCGCTGCATGACGTCGATCCACTTTCGGCCCGACGGCGCGAACACGAAGTCCTCCCCCAGCTCGCGGGTGAGCGCATAGGACATATCCATGACGGTGCCGTCGCTCACGTACACCGACGCCTTGATGATGCTCGTCTCCGGGGAAGGCACCTCGTAGGCGCGCACGGGATTCGGGAGGTTCTTGTCGATCTCGCGCTCGAAAACGGCCTCGTCGTCGAGGAGGAAGCTGTTCGTCCGATCGAATAGGGCCAGGTGGAGCACGTCGAACAGGGTGACCGCGCGGTAGAGACGGCACACAGCGGCGTGAGAGAAGACCTCGCGGTCGACCAGCTTGCCGCCGACGACGACCTGCGCGCCGTTCGACGCGACGAAGTCCATGAGGTCGACCACGGGCGCGAACTGCTCGGAAAGCGTGTCGAAGCGACGCCCCGACGACGCGACGAAATGGACTCCGCAGCGGCGAAGCCCGCTGATAAGCTCGAACGTTTCAGGCGGGACGTTACCCTCCGCGTCGAGCAGCGTGCCGTCCATGTCGCTTGCGATAAGCTTGATCATGCAGGTTCTCCTTCTTGCCGGCCCCTTCGCCAGCCTGTTCTCTTCGCGTTTCCAACGCCTGCATTGTAGCGGGCGCGTATAAAGAAACGGTTAAGGGAAGGTCACGGACCGTCTGCGGCGGGCGCAGGGAGCGACAGGCGAAGGGGCGGCAGCCTCGGGGCGGCCTCGGGGGCGGCAACCTCGCAACGGCCTCGCGGCAGCCTCGGGGGCGAAAGGCGAAGGGCCTAGTCGGAGAGCCCTGCGGCCTCGAGCGCGGCGACGATTGTGCGCAGAGCCTTCACGCGCGCGTAGCGCTTGTCGTCGGACTCGAGGATGATCCACGGCGCGAACGAGGTCGATGTCAAGCGGAACATGTCCTCGATAGCTTCCTTGTACTGGGGATACTTCTCGCGGTTGCGCCAGTCGTCGTCGGTGATCTTCCACTGCTTGGCGGGGTTGGACTGTCGCTCCTCAAAACGGCGGAGCTGCTCGTCGGGGCTGACCTCCACCCAGAACTTCAGAAGGATGGCACCCCAATCGACCAGGTCTTTCTCGAAGGCATTGATCTCGTCGTACGCCTGGGTAAGGCGCTCGGGCGAGGCGTAGCCCTCCACCCGCTCCACGAGCACGCGGCCATACCAGCTGCGATCGTAGATGCCCACATGGCCCGCCTTCGGCAGGCGCGTCCAGTAGCGCCACAGGTGCGGGTGCGCGAGCTCGGGCGCCGTGGGGGCGGGGCTCGGGAAGATCGTGTAGGCGCGCGCGTCGAGCGATTGCGCCACGCGCTTGATGTTGCCGCCCTTGCCCGCGGCGTCCCAGCCCTCGTACATCACCATGAGTGGGATGCGGGCCTGGTACATATTGTTCTCCAGGCGGAACAGGCGCTTCTGCAGGCTCTTGAGCTCGTCTTTGTATTCCTCGGGCGAGAGCGAGAGCGAGTGGTCGACGCCCGCAAGCGTCGGTGCGTCGTCGATAAGATGGAAGCGGGAAGTCGCGGGGGCGGCAAAGCGCGGGGGCTGCCTCATGGCACCGTCCGCGGAAGCCGAGGCGTCTGTGGGGGTCGAGGCGTCTGCGGCATCCGCCGAGCCCACGGCACTTGCCAAGTTCGCGGCCTCCTTGCGCGCGAGCGCGGACTCGAGCGCACGCACAAGCGTCTGCGCGATGACGATGTTCGCGCGGCGCTTGTCTTCCCCGTTCACAAGCGTCCAAGGGGCGAACGCGAAGTTGCTGCCCTCGAGCATGAGGTCGTAAATGCTGTAGGCGTACTCGTAGTTCCCAATGCGCTCGAGACGCTTCTTGTCGACGCGCCACGCCGTGGCGGGGTCGGCGGCCAGGCGTTCGAGGCGCTCCCTCTGGCCTTCGGCGGACACGTGGATGAAGAATTTCACGACCTCATAGCCGTCGTCGACAAGCCCGCGCTCGAACTCGCGTATGGACGCAAGGCACACCCCGGCTTCCTTGCGAGCTGCGAGCTGGTCGCCGCGGGCTGCACCCTTTTTGCCTTCCTTGCGCTTCGGGTTAAGCCCGCCGAATGCGCGGCACATCGCGCGCTCGGCGGCCACGGAATACCAGCCGCGATCATAGAACGTGATCGCCCCGCGCGGCCCGAGCGCCTGCCAGAACTGCTGCATGAAAGGCCAGTACCCGGTGACATTATGCCCGGCATCCGAGAACGCCCGCGCCTCGTCCACGTCAAAATCGCCCGTCACGTGAACGCTCGTCGCGCGCGCGTCCAGGTTGAACATGAGGTCGGAGATGCGGCTTCCCTTGCCCGCGCCGTTCCATCCCTCGAAGAGCACCACAAGCCCGACGCCCTGAAGGCGCGCCTGCTGCTGTAGCGTCACGAGCCGCTCGATGAGCGCGTCGTGGGTTTCCTTGTACGTGTCCTTATCAATATCCGGTTGATTCAGATTGACCTGGTCAAGCATGGAAAACCTCTTTTCACGTAAGGTTTGGCGCAGCGTCGGGCGCCGAGGAGTCGGCTTGCCCGGGCACCGCGAAGGGCGCATCGTAGGGGTCGCTCTCGATGATTGGACACTGCCCGCGCACGAGCTCCGTGAGGGCCGTCTCGAAGGGCTCCTGCGTGCCGTCGAGCATGCGGAACGTGAGGGCGACCTGTGCCGCGAAATCGGCGTCGACGGTCTGGGCGCCATGTTGGCCGGCAAGACGTTGTGCCTGCTCGTAAAGGGAGTACGGGACCTCGATCAGCACGTCAATGCACCGCGAGACAGACACGATGTCCGCCGCGGCGATACCGGCCTGCGTCGCCTGCGTGTAGGCGCGCACGAGCCCTCCCGTGCCAAGCAGGATCCCGCCGAAATACCGCGTGACAACCACGGCGACATCGGTCAGGCCCGCATGCTGGATAGCCTCGAGCGTCGGCATGCCCGCCGTTTTCTGGGGCTCGCCGTCGTCGGAGTAGCGCACGCGACCGTTCTCGCGCAACACGTAGGCGTACACGTTGTGGCGCGCCATGCGGTGCTCGCTGTGGATCTCGTCGAGGAATGCGAGCGCCTCTTCCTCGGTTTCGACATGCTGGACAGTGGCGATGAAGCGACTCTTCTTCTCGACGATCTCGGCGCGCGCACGACCCTGGGTTGTGCAATACGAGGCCATGCGGCTCCTTTCGTCTTCGGGAAAACTCAGCTTGCCCCATCATAGCGCATGCGTGCAAACGGGCGCACGCGGGGCGAAGACGATGCTAAACTGTCACCCATCAAGAGAAAGGGCGGAACATGGCCGAGAAATCGACGATCGATCAGATTCTGGAACACAATGCGCACTTCGTGGAAGAACGTGAATACGAGCAGTTCAAGACGGACAAGTACCCCGACAAGAAGCTCGCTGTGGTCTCGTGCATGGACACGCGGCTGACCGCGTTGCTCATGGCGGCGCTCGGGCTTAAGAACGGGGACGCGAAGATCATCAAGGTTGCAGGCGCCGAGGTTTCCCACCCCTTCGGCAGCGTCATGAGATCGCTGCTCATCGCCGTGTGCGAGCTTGGCGTCGAAGACATCATGATCGTCGCGCACACGAACTGCGGCGCGCAGCACATGAGCGGCGAGGGCATGGTTTCCGACATGCTGCGCCTTGGCGTGAGCGCCGACCACATCAAGATGGCGCACCATTGCGGCATCGACTTCGACCAGTGGCTCGCGGGTTTCGGCGACACCGAGGAGGCGGTACGCAAAAGCGTCGACGTGGTGCGCAACCACCCGGTCATGCCGCCGCACGTGCGCGTCGCCGGCTTCATCATGGATTCCGAGACCGGCGAGCTCTTGCGCGTCACGGACTAGCATCCGTTCGCCGTCCGCCGTCGTCTCGCAGGCGGACGGCGAGCGCGGACCCGGCGAGCTAACGCGGACCCGACGAGCCTTCCCCCTTCGGCGTTTCGAACGGGCGAGCCGTTCCTTTCGCCTTACAGGAAAGACGCACCAGGTCCGCGAACCTATTTCATCTTACGCGGGCGTTGCAGGACAGCCGCCGTCCTCGCCACGAAGCCGCGCGGGGCAAGGCGCGTTGCGAACACGATCGTCTTCGCAAGCGCACCGGGCACGCAAAGCGCCTTGTTGCGACAAAGCGCGTTGAATCCTTCGCTCGCAACGAAGGGGGCATCGAGCGCGACACGCGAAATCGGGGTATGCGCAGCGTCGGCATTCTCCCAAAACGCCGTACGCACGGGGCCGGAGCACAACGCGCTCACGTGCACGCCGGCGCGACGCAACTCGACGTGGATGGCCTGGGAAAACGACTGGACGAACGCCTTCGAGGCGTAGTAGGTAGCCATGTCGGGGCCGGGCATGAAGCCCGCCACGGACGCGACGTTGAGAATGCCGCCGCATTTGCGCTTCGCCATGTCGGGCGCGAACTCGCCCACAAGCTCGACGAGCGCGAGGTCGTTCGTCAGGATGAGCGCCCGCTGGCGAGCCATGTCGCTTTCCACGAAACGCGCGTCGTAGCCGAAGCCCGCGTTGTTCACGAGCACATCGACGGCAAGCCCCATCTCGCGCACGCGGGCGGAAACCTCCGCCGCCGCGCCCACCTTCGCGAGGTCGCACACGATGACGTGGGCCTTTATGCTGTGCTCGAATTCCAGTTGTGCCGCCGCCTCGACGAGACGCTCCTCGTTGCGGCCGACGAGCACCACGTCCATCCCGCGCGCCGCGCACTGCCGCGCAAGTTCGAACCCCAAACCGCCTGCGCCCCCTGTGATGAGCGCCGTTTTCCAATCCTTGGTCCCCATAGCTCACAACCTTTCAGTCCGTCACGTTTACGGCCGTCGGCAATGTAGCATCATTGTATGACGCGCGAGGCAAATGCGAGAATAGGCTTCACCACATCTGAGGAATAATTCCTCTTGGACAATATGGCCAGCATCGAGGGAGAGACTGCGAGGAGCTGGCCAAACCGCTGCAGACGCCAAGCGACGCAACTCCTTAAGTTACCTTGGATATCACGTCATCACGGTCGGGCGCCAGAAAGCGAAGGGCCCCGCCGTCGAACGGTCCCCGAGAGAGGGGACGATTCGACGAGCGAGGCCCTTCGAGTGTGGCGAACGAAACTGCTAGCTTAAGACGAACATGGCCAAAAACGCGATGGCGGCCACCCACATGAGGGGCTTGACCTCGCGCGCCTTGCCGGTAACCAGCATGATTACGCAGTAGGAGATGAAGCCGAAGCCGATGCCGTTGGTGATCGAGTAGGTCATCGGGATGCCCATGATGGTCGCAAACGCCGGGAATGCGAACTCAATGCGCGTCCAGTCGATGTTGATGACGTCGGAGAGCATGAGATAGCCGACGACGACGAGCGCGCCGCAGGTCGCGGAGCTCGACACCATGCCGATGATGGGCGACGCGAACGCGAAGATCACGAACAGGATGCCGACCACCAGGTTCGAGAGGCCCGTGCGCGCACCGGCGGCAGCGCCCGAAGTGGACTCAACGAAGCTCGTGACCGAGCTTGCGCCCACGAAACCGCCGACGGCGGCTGCGGCGGAGTCGACCATGAGAATCGGCTGGATGTCCTTCACATCGCCGTTCTCGTCGACGAAATCAGCCTGTTCGCCAACGGCGACGACCGTGCCCATGGTGTCGAAGAAGTCGCTCATGAGCAGGGAGAACACGAACAGCAGCAGCGCGGGCTGCAGGAAGACCTGCGCGATAGCCATCGTGTCGGTGCCGGGAATCATCTGAAATGGTGCCGCGAAGGCCGAGAAGTCAAGCCCGAAGCTCCACGACGAGGGAAGCGGGGTGACGCCCAGGGGAATGCCCGCGATGGTGGCAACAATAATGGAGATGAGCAGGCCGCCCTTCACATTGAGAACCTGGAGCACCACGGCAACCGCGATCGCGATCAGCGACACGATCGCAACCGGCGCCGACAGGTCGCCAAGCCCCAAAATGGTCGACTCGTTGGCGACTATGATGCCGCCGCCCTTAAGACCGATGAATGCGATGAACAGGCCGATGCCGATGCCGATTGCATGGCGCAAGCTCACGGGAATCGCGTCCATGACCGCCTTGCGCAAACCGCAGGCAACCAGGACAAGGATCACGATGCCTTCCAGAAAGACGATGGCCATCGCCACGCGCCAGTCGACGGCAGCGCCACCAAGGCAGAGCGTGTACGCCACGATTGCGTTGATGCCCATGCCGGATGCAAGCGCGATCGGTCGGTTCGCGATAAGGCCCATCGCGATAGTCATGATCGCCGCGCCGAAGCACGTCGCCGTGAGCGCCGCATCAAACGGAACACCTGCAACCACCAGCATATTCGGGTTCACTGCGATGATGTACGCCATCGCGAGAAACGTCGTCAAGCCGCCGATGATCTCGTTTCCGATCGTGCTTTTGCGCTCCGAAATCTTAAAAAACGAGTCCACTTTCCTCCCTTTCCCTTGCGCCCGCGCGGAAGCAATCAGTCAAGCCCGCACCTGAAGACTCAGCTGCCGAAGTGAGCCCAAACTGGGCACTTTCGCGTGAAAACATTTTCTCAACGGAAGGATTCTAGCATGCTAAAGCGCACACAAGACGCACATAAATGGAAAGCGCCTTCAACGGCGACTACGTCGCACGGTGCGGAAAACGAGGTCGCACCAGCGGTCGCCTACCCCTACCTCAGCTTATCAGCTGCGCACATCTCCTGGTACAAGCTCATTCGCAAAATGCCATTTATCGGTCCCTTAGAGGCTTTCTGCGAGTACCCTAATCTTTATCGATGACTGCAACGGTAAACCAGGCGCGCTCGTAGGGACGGTAGCGAGTGCTCGACTCCCGCAGCTCGAACCCGTCGCGCTTTGAGAGGTCCTCAACGTCGCGCGACATGACGCCGCTTTGCGTCTGTCCCAAAACGACAATCGGGCCATGATAGCCATCGAGAATCTCTTCCCAGGAGTTTTTGCAGGTGAGGGTAGGAGAATACGCCTCATACGCCAAGTTCCAGTTGCCTTTCTGCCAATCCATGTACGTTTGGGAAATGTCGGGATAGGCAAGCGACGTCAGGCTGATGTAGCCGATATCGGACGAGACGACAAGCGGCGCCTTCCCGTCGTTTTCCTGCGTCACGCGATCGACCGTCTGGCGCACTTCGTCGAGCGCCTCCTGGTTGTCGGAGCTGTAGAAGTCGCCGGCGAGGAGCGTCATGTTGAGGGCGGAAACGGAAAGGAGGATAGCGCATGCCGCACCGACGAGTACGCGCGAGCGAATGCGGGAAAGAAGCATTACCGCCGCAAAAAGGAGCGGACCGATTGCCACCCCAAGGTAGCGGTAGTACACGATAAGCGAGTCCATCAGAATGGAGGCCGAGAAGGAAATCGCGAAAACGCCCAGGTAGATCGCGAGCGCACAGAGCACGGGGGCAACCGAGTCGCGCGAGGCCCAAACGGCAAGGCGCCGAGAAAGCGAATCGCGCTGGGCGCGGGGGCTTTCGGACTCGGGGGCAAAATTCGCAGGAAGCTTACCATCATCGGCGGGCGCATTCGCGGAACACGAGCTGCCTTCGTCCGCAAAGCCAACGGCAGCCCGCTCCCCGAAGTCCTCGCCTCCCACGGCCTTCCCCGCCGCAGCGCACGAGCCGTCTTCTGCATGTTCGCCTGCAAGAACATGCGGCTTCACCAGGCGCACGAGAGACCAGACGGCCCACGCGCAAAGCCACACGAGCGTCGCTGCCAGAAGAACCCGCCCCACCACCTGAGGCACGGCGCCATAACTTCCCTCCAACGCGAAATGCACGAAGCTCGTCCGCACCGGGTACGTCGCAAACTCGATGTAGGTGACGGGAAACACCATGTTCGCCCAGTACGTGTTCGACACAACGCCCATCTGATGCACGAGCACCATAAGCCACGGCGCATAGAGCGCAACCTGAATGACGGCGCTCGCAACGAGTACTCCCAAAGCCGCCGCGCCACGTCGACGGGCGGCTCGATTGATGCAGAAGATGAGCAGTAGCAGGTTCACCATGAAAGCGGACATGGCGCCAAAGTAGTGAAGGTATGCGCTGAACAGGCTTGACACAGCGAAGACAACCCACCACGAAAGCGGCGCACCCGCAAGAAGCCTCTTCCCCTGCGCGCATTTCTGGACGCAGGCCACAGAGCCTTCGCACGCCGGCTCGCGCAAAGCGCACGCGATGCGCCACGCGGTGAGCGCGCACAGCATGACGGAAAACGTCGCCCACGAGTACATGCGAATCTCGGTCGACATAATGGCGGTATAGGGAATGAACAGGACGAATGCGGTGAACAGCACGCCGGGCTTCCAGCCGAAATCGCGGCGGACATGCGTGTATCCAAGGCTTGCAAGGGCGATCGACCCCAAAACCGTGAACAGGCGATACACAAGAATGTTCTGCCCGAAAACCAGATTGAGGACATGCAGCGCCCAGTAGAAGAGCACGGGGTGCACATCGCCCGAGCCGATGCGCCAAATCTCGGAGAACGAGTGGTTCGCTATGGCAACCGAATAGCTCTCATCGAACCAGATATAGCCATGGAAAGCCCCCACAAGCACAAACGCCGACCCCAAAGCAAGAACGGCAAGATGGAACCAACGAGACGAAAGCACCCCCTGCGCCCCTGCTCCGCTCGCACGCTTCATAAACCCTCCCGAGCAATCGATCCCCAATAACGCACCTGCATGAGAGTACTATTATTTCGTTTGTCTCGCTTGTCTTCAAAAAGATAGCGTTTTGAAGACAAACACCGCGCACGAACATGAAAGGGAGGCTTGTGGCGCTCATCATTCACGCAGACGACTTTGGGATTACCGTCGAGCAATCGAAGGCCATCCTCGAGCTTTCGGACGCATGCGGCGGCCATGGAGCTCTGTCGAGCATGAGCATGTTCGCGAACAGCCCGGCGTTTAACGAATGCGCCGAGCTTGTCCGTCCCTTCGCCGACGCGGGAAAGATAAAGCTTGGCCTGCACCTCAATATCGTGGAAGGGCATCCTGTCTCCAACCCCGACGACGTGCCGCTGCTGGTGAACGAGCGCGGAACCTTCTCCCATTCCTTTATGGGATACCTGATGGCATCGACGCTGCGCACCGGCGACCGCGACGGCATTCGCGAGCAGCTTGCCCGCGAATTCAGCGAGCAGATCAAGCGCTATCTCGAGGCCTTCCCCGACCAACGTCGTAATCTCCGTGTCGACACGCATCAGCACACGCATATGGTGCCCCTCGTGCACGATGCGCTCCTGGCTGCGTGCCGGCGCACCGATTGCCTGGTCACGACCGCACGCCTTCCCGTGGAGCCGATCGGCCCGCACCTTAAGAGCCCGCGACGCATCGCGGCGATTTCGCCTGTCAACCTCGTGAAAGACGCGCTGCTCGCCCTTCTCGCCCCGCACTGCCGCAAGGATTTGGAAGGGGGAAGCCACGTCGCCGACTTTTCCGGCATCGTGCTCTCGGGATGCATGCAGAAAACCACGCCCGGCCTGATTGCCGACATGGAGGCGCGCGCCGCCGAGCGTGGACGCGATCTCGAGGTGCTTTTCCACCCGATCAGCGTCCCTGTCGAGCAGTGCCTCGATCCCGAGAACCTGCCGTTCGCGCAAGCGTGCGCCTCCCCTAACCGCGACGCCGAGGCGAAGCTGATCACAAGCCTATCGACGCGCGCGTAGGGAAAGCCACTTACTCGCCGAGCGCCTCCGCGGCTTCCATCCACTCTTCCTCGAGCGCCTCGATCTGCGTCTCGATTTCCTTGATTTCCTTCTGCATATCACCGAGCTTCACGTAATCGGAGGGATCGACCTCGGTCATAGCCTGGTGGATGCCCTCGATCTTGCCGCGCAGCGTGTCCATTTTGCGCTCGGCCGACGCCATCGACTTTCGAAGCGCGCGGATCTCGCCGCCCGAGAGCTTCGACGCCGTGCCCGTCGCCTGCTCGCCCGCCGACGTTGAAGGCTGCTTGGAGGCAGAGGCCTTCCCGTTTGCAGAAGCGACCACACCGCCTCGCTCGTCGGTGGTGTGCCCCACAAGTTCCAGATACTCGTCGACGCCGCGCGGCAGATGGCGAATCTTGCCGTTGATCAGCGCATACTGGTTGTCGGTCACGCGCTCCATGAGATAGCGGTCGTGCGTGACCAAAAGCAGCGTGCCGGGCCATCCGTCGAGCAGGTCTTCCACCTGCGCGAGCATGTCGGTGTCCAGATCGTTGCCCGGCTCGTCCAAGATGAGCACGTTCGGCTCGTCAAGCAGGATGAGCATCAGCGCAAGACGACGCTTCTGCCCGCCCGATAGGTCGCACACCGGCTCGTTCAGGTCATCGCGGGTGAAGCCGAGGCGCTCGAGCAGCTGCGCGGGCGTGGCCTCCTTGCCGTCGAGCATCACGCGGCGCGAATAGCGGCCGATGACCTCTCGCACGCGGTCGCTTCCCAGTTTCACCAGGTTATCGAGGTGCTGCGACAACACGGCGAACTTCACGGTCTTGCCGATCTTCACCCGTCCCACGCTCGGGGCGAGCGCACCCTCGATCACCCGCAGAAGCGTGGTCTTGCCCGCGCCGTTCTCGCCGACGATGCCGAAGCGATCGCCAGGTCCGATGATCCACGACACGTCATCGAGCACGGTCTTTTCGCCGAGGCGCACAGTCACATCGGTCAAGTCGACCACCTGCTTGCCCAAGCGCGCGACGGCCATCCGCTTGAGCTCGAGCGTGTTACGCAGTGGCGGCACGTCGGCGATCAGCTCGCGGGCAGCGTCGATGCGGAACTTCGGCTTGGTCGAGCGCGCTTGCGCCCCGCGGGCAAGCCAGGCGAGCTCGCGGCGCAGCTGGTTTTGGCGACGCTGCTCGGCCACCTGCGCCTGACGGTCGCGCTCGACGCGCTGCTGGATATAGGCGGAGAAGCCGCCCTCGAACGGGTCGATCGTGCGGTCGTGCACTTCCCACATCGAAAGGCACACCTCGTCGAGGAACCAGCGGTCGTGCGTGACCACCAAAAGCGCGCCCGTCCCATGTTTCCAGCGTGCCTTCAGATGATGCGCAAGCCACGTGATGGCGCGCATGTCGAGATGGTTGGTGGGCTCGTCGAGCATGAGCACGTCCCAGTCGCCGATGAGCAAACGCGCCAGGTCAACGCGGCGACGCTGTCCGCCCGACAGGTCGCCCACACGCCCCTGCCAGGGAATATCGGCTGCAAGCCCAGAGATGATGTCGCGGACGCGGGCATCTCCTGCCCATTCGTATTCGGGGATATCGCCCACCACGGCATGTTCCACCGTATCGTCGTCGGAAAGCGCGTCCGCCTGCCCGAGCACGCCCACGCGAACGCCGCGCGTGCGAATTACGCGACCCTCATCAGGCTCGATAATGCCTGCAAGCAAAGAAAGCAGCGTGGATTTCCCGTCGCCGTTCTTGCCGACGACGCCGATGCGGTCGCCCTCGTCAAGCCCGAGGGAGACATCCTCGAACACCGTTTTCGTGGGGAACTCGACCCGCGCCTTCTCACAACCAAGCAGAAACGCCATACCATTCGTCCTTCGTTCGCGGGATACCATGCCGGGCACCCCGCCGCATTCAACCTGCACGCGGCTTCATCCGCCGTGCGTTTTTTCATCATGAGAGGATACCGCAAGCGGACGAGATTCCCAAATAGCGAGGGCGCCCGCGTAAGGCGCCCTCGAACGAAGTTCCCTTGTGTTTCAGCCGCTGCAGCGCGCTACTTCCTGAGGTAGCAGCCCACGATGCCGTCGCCCCAGTCGAGCTTGACCACCTTGTCGCCGTCATAGTAGAAGTCGTAAATGAAGTGGCCACCGTCAGCGTTCTCGTAATCGTAGGACTTGAAGAAAATGGTGATGCGGTCGACCGCCGTCACCTTCCATTTTTCGAAGTTGCTGCATTTGGGACCGACATCAACCGTGCCGTCGGCGTTCAGCGTGAAGTAGTTGTTGTCGGGATCGCCCTTGTCGGCCCAGGAAGTGTCCGCGACCAGCTTCTCGTACTTGGCAACATCGCCGTCGCCGCGCAGGTACCACGTCTCGGTCACATAGTCGTAGCAGGTCATCGCGTCGTTGAACACGATGTCGTAATCACGGACGTCGGTGCTTTCGGGGCGCAGGTGCTTGTCCTCGACCTTCGAGCTGCCGGGCTCGGTGATCGTACCGTCGGCATCGACGAACACGGCTTGGGGATAATAGAAGTTTTCGAAGAACAGACCGCCCTTCGACTTGTCGCCGTCCACGTACCACATGTCGTTCGAGCCGCTCGGATCGCCGAAGTCGTTCGGGCCGCACGTCTCGAGCATCCGAGGATGCTCGTTCGCAGCGGGTTCCTTCTTCGCCACCGCTCCGCCGCCGTCATTTCCGCCGCAGCCTGCAAGGGAAAAGGCGAGCACCGCCGCGCAACACGCGACGAGCAGAGCCGTCAGGGCCTTCGATCCATGCCAACCGGTATGTCGTCGAGTGACTTTCATGAGGTTCCTTTCCGCAGTGGCCATTCCTCCTCGTACAGCATCTGTGAAAAGAACTGCGATATACAGCACCCAAAGGCCCAAATTTGCGAAGGTCCCTCCCCTGCAAGTCCAAAGCCGCAGGAAAGCGGACACACGGGGCGGGAATGCGGCCGCCGGCGGAGCAAGGCGAGAAGCGAGGAGGGCAACGCAGGACGGGCGTCGGACCCGCGATCGCCTAGCGAGGGGAATGAGGCAGCGACCGCCCGCCGAGGCCAGCGAACCCCCGCTCGCCTAGCGCACCTTCGCGATCACCACGACAAGCACGCAGGCAGCGAGCACAGCCGAGATGCCGAACGCCGCCTGATAGGCGAAGGACATACCCATCGCTCCTGACTGCGCAGTCGCAGAAAGCGACGCGATCACAAGCACCATAATCGCCGTGCCGAGCGACGCGCACGCCTGGCGAACCGCCGCGAAGAACGCGCTCGCGTCCATCATGATCTCGCGTGGAAGCCCGCTCATGCCCCACGAGTTCAAAGGCCCGATCAGCGCGCTCACCCCCATGCCGCGAACCGTCTGCATGAGCGTCGTCATCCAAAGCGGCGTGTTCTCATCCATGAACGCCATGGACACGGCGCCCACCGTGAGGAGCGCCGCCGCGACAATCACCACCGGCCGCGCGCCCACCTTGTCGGAGAGAATGCCCGCAAGGGGGTTCACCACCACGGCCAGGATAGTCGCGGGGATGAACACGATCCCCGCTTCGACGGCGCTGCCCCCGCAGAGCCCCTGCACGTACAACGGCACGATCAGCGTGATTCCCATAAACGACGCGAACAGGCAATTCTGCGCGATAAAGCTTATGCGGAAGTGGGACGACTCGAAGATGCGCATGCTGATGAGCGGGTGCTCGATTCGCTTTTGACGCGCCACGAAAAGCATGAGGCACGCAATGCCCACGGCCGCAGGCACCCACACGAGCGGGCTTTGCACGCCCAGGCTCGCCGCGTTGGAGAAGGCGAGCAGAAGCCCACCGAAGCCGAGCGCAGAATACAGGAAGGACACGCCTTCGAAGCGCGCATCGCGCATCGGGGCGTCTTCGCGCGCTACCAGCAAGGACGCCGCAAGAATCAGAAGGACGACGATGGCGATGAACAGCCAGAAGAAGCTGCGCCACCCCCACGAGTCGACGAGCGCGCCCCCGATAAGCGGGCCGATGTTCGGGGCGAATCCCATAGCGATGCCCGCGATGCCCATCGCCGTGCCGTTTTGCCCTTTGGGAAAGCGCGTCATCGCGATCGACTGCAGGACGGGAAGCGTAATGCCCGCGCCGACGGCCTGCAGCACGCGCCCGAAAACAAGCACCCCAAACGTCGGGGCGAGCGCATCGACGATGCCTCCGACCAGGAATAAGCCCAATGCGAGGAAAACGACGTTGCGAAGGGAAAGGCGCTGCGACAAAAACGTCACAGCCGGAACGGTGATGCCGAGCACGAGCATGTAGATCGTCGTGAGCCACTGCCCGACGCTCGCGTTCACACCGAAGTCAGCTTCCACGCCGCCGAGCATGGAATTCATCACCGTTTGCGTGAGCGACCCAAGCGCGCACGCCAAAACGACAATCGCAAAGAGCGCGTAAGTGCGCCCTTTTTCGGACAACGACATGATGCCCCACTTCCTGTGCTCCGGGGCGCTACGCACCTATCTCACTGCTCAAGTAGGAACGTTTCGCGTCGGAGCCCCGCCCGACGCGCAAGCAGCGCTCATTATACCCTGCGAACCGAAAGGGGACAAAGCGCAAAGCGGGAAGCTCGGCGGGAGGAGAGGCGAGAAAAGGCCCGATTCCCAAGGTTGGAAATCGGGTCAATCGAGATAACGTTTGGGCACTAGCGGAATTCTGCCCCTTGAGCACCTGATAGACGCTCGGCGATGTCTGGCAACCTTATCGGGCCAGCGCCGTCGCAACGCGCTAGTTGAACTTCTGCTGCGTCTTCTCCAGGCCGTGCTCGATGAGGAACAGCGCCGCCTCGCATCCCAAGTCGGTCGCCTGCGCAAAGTCGTCCGCCGCGTCCTTCTTGGGAAGGGACAGCACGTAGTCGGCCACCGGCATGCGTCCCGGCGGGCGCCCGATGCCGCAGCGCACGCGGAACCAATCGCGCGTGCCCAGCTTGTCGCAGATCGAGCGCAGGCCGTTGTGGCCCGCATGCCCGCCGCCGAACTTCACGCGAATCGTGCCCGGGTCGATATCGAGCTCGTCGTGGATGACGACGAGGTGATCGGGCGACACGCCGTAGGCGTTCATGAGCTGCTTCACCGGACCGCCCGATGTGTTCATGTAGCTTTGCGGCTTTGCGAGCACCACGTCGATGTCGTGGTAAGCCCCTTTGCCGGTCAGCGC
Source organism: uncultured Ellagibacter sp. (assembly GCF_934636505.1). Classification (GTDB taxonomy): domain Bacteria; phylum Actinomycetota; class Coriobacteriia; order Coriobacteriales; family Eggerthellaceae; genus Ellagibacter. Next base: position 4,847 of record NZ_CAKUAL010000021.1, on the reverse strand, counting down.
ACCGCACTCGTTCTTCCAGTAGCGCACGCCGATTTCCGCTGCGATCTTATCGACCGTATCGAACCCGGCGTTATGGCGCGTATGCTCGTATTCCTCCCCGGGATTCCCCAGGCCAACAATGAGAAACATATATTTCGTACCCTATTCGAACAGCGAAGCGACCGAGCCGTTGCTGTAAACGTTTTTGATGGTCTGAGCGAACAGCGGGGCAAGCGTGAGGACCTTGATCTTGCCGGTCTGGCGCTCGAGCGGCACGGGGACAGCGTCGGTCACGACAACTTCCTCGATGCAGCTGTTCTCGATGCGATCGTATGCCGGGCCGCTGAACAGGCCGTGCGTTGCGCAGGCGAACACCTTCTTCGCACCCTTCGCCTTCAGCGTGGTCGCCGCGGCAACGAGGGAGCCGGCAGTGTCGATCATGTCGTCGTTCAGGATGCAGACCTTGCCCTCGACGTTGCCGATAAGCGCCGTGATCTCGGCCTGGTTGTGCTTGGGACGGTCCTTGTGCATGATCGCGATGTCGCAATCGAGCAGCGTGGAGAACTTCTTCGCGGCCTTCGCGCGGCCCACGTCGGGGGACACCACGCAAAGCTCCTCGGGGTCGAAGCCCATGGCCTTGTAGTAGTCCACAAAGATGGGCATCGCGGTCATGTGGTTCACCGGCTTGTCGAAGAAGCCCTGGATAGCATCCTGGTGCAGGTCGATCGCGATGATGTTGTCGGCGCCGGCGGTGGTGAGCAGGTCGGCGACGAGCTTCGCCGTAATCGGCTCGCGCGGAGCGGCCTTGCGATCCTGGCGAGCGTAGCCGTAGTGCGTGATGACGGCGCTCACGCTGTGGGCGCTCGCGCGCTTGGCGGCGTCAATCATGATGAGCAGTTCCATCAGGTTGTCGTTGACGTCGAGGCCGTTGGGGCTCGAGCACACGGACTGCACGATGAACACGTCCGCGCCGCGCACGCTTTCAAGATAGCGCGCGTAGATTTCACCGTTCGCGAACTTCTCAAGTTTCACATTGCCCAAGGAAATGCCCAGCTCGTGAGCGATTTCGTCAGACAGCCTCGGGTTGGAAGATCCCGAAAATACAGCGATTCTCTTCATCTTCTCGAATTCCATGCGGCGCTCCTTCTTGTGCCAGTCGACTCATCTTCTTCCTGCCCAGAGGGCAAGACCCGTACCGTCCATTGTATCCAAGCGCCGCGCCGCTGCGCGAGAAGTTCGCGGTATCTTCGCAGAGGGGCGCGAAATCCCGTAGACGCGCAGAGGGGCCGCGTGAATCGCAAACAGCGGGCGCGGCATGGCGGTACCAAGACCGAACATGCCTGCCGACGTGGGTAAACGGGCTTCAAGCTATATTCGCGAGCCTGTTATTATCCTATATTCAACGTGTTTCGGTCCTGTTAGCGCACCTCGACCCCGCTGCCACCGCCACATGTCCAATCAGGAGCTGCAGCCCTAATCAATCCCGCTTTCCCCGATTGCGGCCTCGATCGCCGCAACCAAAACCGCCGTCGCACCCTCGCCCGCCCGCGAGTCGTAGTAATCGACGAACCGCTCGTCTTCGAGATAGCTTTGCGCGAGCGCAACATGCGCATCCGTCGAATATGTCCCTTCGCCCCATTGCATGCGAATCCATCGGGCATGCATCTGCGCGAGCTTCGCCGCCTCGGGCCCCTTTGCATTTCCGGCAGCCACCGCCGCTTTCAGCTGCTCGATAATTGCCTGTTCAAGCGTTTCTTTCGCGTCCCACTCAGCCTCGCTCATGCCGAGCAGCCTTTCGTTCGCGGCATCGACCGCAGCATCGCCGTAACGCTCGCGCGCTTCTTTCCCGTGCCTCATCTCGTTGGCATGAACAGCACTCCAGCGCTTCAAATGCGGCAGCACCGCGCCCATAAGCGACACCGCTTCGTCGCGAGACATGCCTGTGTTTTCGGCCAAGCGCGGCGCGCAATCCTCGATCATGGCGTCCATCGTGGTTTCATAGGTATATTTTCCCTGTTCATAGCACCATTTACAGTAATGCTCATCTTTGGAGCCGTCGGCGTCGGAGCCGTAATCGGCCGGCGTCAAAATCATGCCGCAGCTCTCGCAATAGTACTCGGGCAAATCGAGCAGATGCATAATGGGCTCGTCGAGCACGTTCGCGATGAGCTTCATCATGTCGATGCCCGGCACAACCTCGCCGCGCTCCCAACGCGACACCGCCTGCCGCGTCACGTACAGCTTCGCCGCAAGCCCTTCCTGCGTCAGGCCCTTGCGTTTGCGCAGCTCAATCAGTTTCGTTGCGAAATCCACCGAAAGCTCCTCTCTCGATTCTGTTGGCAAAACTCTATCCCAACCAAGCGCGAATTCCTAGCAACCTTCAGTTGCGAGTCCAATCGGCATGAAGCGCCTACTCCATTTCAGCCTTTATGCACCGAGGAATTCAAAAAATTGCTCGATGTGCGTAGGTCTTCGCGGAGCGAGCTCGGATGCCGATTAGTTGCCATATGCGTGACCTGGGCTTTTCTGATTCCGAAGCGCCTGCTGCAAAATGCCCTACGCCAAAGCCTACGCACATCGGGCATTTTTCTTCATTGGCAGCGCATCGGAAGGTGCGGGGGCTCGGCAGCGGGGGCGCGACGGACGATGCGGAGCGGAGGGGGCGGGGCGGCGAGGGGCTAAGTGGAAGGGGCGGGGCGTCCCTGGGCAGCAGCGGGTGCGGAGCAGTCCCGAGCCACTGTAGGGGCGGGGCGGCGGCCCTGCGCGCCGAATGATGCGCGCGGCGGCCTTGCGAGCCGCCGCGCGTTTGAGAAGGTGGCGAGATTAACCAGCAGCTGGCGAAATTGACCAGCTCCGGCGTTTTAGCTCGATGTCGAACGCCGCGTGGTAGGAGCCACCTCAGCTGGCCAGCGCCGCACTGCCAACGCCGCCTTAGATGTCGAGCGCCGCGTGGTAAGCCTCGTACACCGCAGTCGTGATGTTGGAAGGACGCACTGCATCACCGACGATGCGCACGAACGGCGCCGCATCCCGCAGGGCGTCCGCGACATCGCTGCGCGAGCGCTGGCCGATGGCGCAAATCACCGTGTCACCAGGAACAAGGTGCTCCTTCCCCTCCCCGTCCGCAACGACAAGGCCACCACGCTCCACGCGCACACCGCGGGCGTTCAGGTTGACGTCAATGCCCGCGCGCTCGACTTCCGCAAGCAAGATGGACCTATGCCGGATATTGGCGTCGATGGCAAGCCCGTCGCGCATCTCGACGATGTGCGCACGCCTACCAAGTCGCACCTGGTTGATCGCGCATTCGCAGCCCGTCAGCCCACCGCCAAGAACGACAACCTCATCCCCCGGTTGCTCGCCTTCCAGGTACAGGTCGTCGATCGAGAGCACGCGCGCACCCTCTTCGACGGGAAGCGGCATCGGAATCGGAGCCGACCCTACGGCGACAATCACCGCATCGGCCGCAATCCTCTCCGCGAACGCCGCGTCGACCTCGGTGTTCAGGCGGATATCCACCCCAAGGCGATCGAGCAGGTGCGCGTAGGTGCGCCCCAGCCCATACATGTCGCGCTTGAAGGGCAGTGCCGCCTCAGTGCGCAGGATGCCACCGAGCTCGCCCTCACGCTCGCACAGGACGACGTCGTGCCCGCGACGGGCCGCCGTTGCTGCGGCGGCCATGCCAGCAATGCCGCCGCCCACGACGAGCACCTTGCGCGAACGGGGCGAGCGCGCGATGTCCATCCCCTCGAATTCGCGTCCGATGAGCGGGTTCACCGCGCAGCGGCGCGTTTGCGTCACGGCACGCTCGGCCATGCACACGTAGCAGCGAAGGCATTTCACCACATCGTCGCCGCGATTCGCCATCACCTTCGCGGGGAGCTCGGGGTCGGCCAGAAGCCCGCGCGCCATGGCGACGGCGTCGGCCTGACCGCTCGCGATGATTTCCTCCATCTGCGCGGGGTCGGAAAGCCCGCCGATCGCCACGACAGGGATGCTCACGTGCTTCTTGATTTCCGCCGCAAGATGCACGTTGCAACCGTGGTCGCGGAACATCGACGGGTGCGTGATCGAGAAGCCAAATTGGTAGGACCCTGCCGATACATGCATGAGGTCGACCAGATCCTCGAGCGCATGGGCGATGCGGGCGCCCTCGGCCACATCGTAGCCGCCCTCGAAAAGCTCGGCTCCGCTTATGCGCAGCTCAATGGGGAATCCGGGGCCAACGGCGCTGCGCACCGAAGCGAGCACCTCGCGCGCGAAGCGGATGCGGTTCTCAAGCGGCCCGCCGTATTCGTCCTCGCGCTTATTGAAGTAGGGGGAGAGGAACTGGTTGATCAGCCAGCCGTGCCCCGCATGCACCATGACCATCTGGAAGCCGGCACGCTTCGCGAGCGCAGCCGCCTCACCATATGCTGCAACGATACTCGCAATCTGCTCATGCGAAAGCGCGCGCACGGGCATGCCGTCGGGGCGCACGCCATCGGAGGGCCCCCACTGGCACAGATCGCCCTTCTTCTCCTTGTCGACCATGTAGGTGCCTGCGTACTGTCCCGAATGCGAAAGCTCGATGGATGCGACCGCGCCGTGACGTTTGATCGCGTCGGCAAGGTAGGTGAAGGCGCCGAGCTGACCAGGCGTCTTCAGCGACAGCCGCAACATTTGCGAGCCGTCGGTTTCGGGATGGACCACAAGCTCGCTCACGGTGACGACGGCCGCGCCGCCCTTTGCGCGCAGCTCGTAGAATCCCTGGGTGCGCGGCCCCGGCGTACCCTCCGCCGTAATGTCGGTCGCGCCCATCGGCGCAGATAGCATGCGGTTACGAAGCGTCAGGCGCCCCACCGTAAGCGGCGCACACAGATGCGGAT